>JAYVNF010000157.1:0-17150 GCA_043758575.1 Rhodoferax sp. | reverse complement strand
CGCGTTGTGCATGGTGGGCACATTGAAAGGCACGTTGTCGGTACCGGTGCGCAGCTGGGTCTGCACCACCTGGATGGGCGGACGCGCGCGCTGGCCGTTGCGCGACAGGCCTGTAGCGACCACGGTGACGCGGATTTCTTCGCCCAGGCTGTCGTCATTGGCAGTGCCGTAGATCACATGCGCATCAGGCGAGGCAAAGGCACGGATGGTGTTCATGGCCAGCTTGGACTCGGACAGCTTCAAGGAGCCCTTGGCAGCAGTGATCAGCACCAGCACGCCCATGGCGCCGGACAGATCGATGCCTTCGAGCAGCGGGCAGGCCACAGCCTGCTCGGCGGCGATGCGGGCGCGGTCCGGACCCTTGGCCATGGCAGTGCCCATCATGGCCTTGCCGGGCTCACCCATGACGGTGCGCACGTCTTCAAAGTCGACGTTCACATGGCCCGGCACGTTGATGATTTCGGCAATGCCGCCGACAGCGTTTTTCAGCACGTCGTTGGCCTGGGCAAAAGCCTCTTCCTGGCTGACGTCGTCGCCCAGCACTTCCAGCAGCTTTTCGTTCAGCACCACGATCAGGGAATCGACATTGGCTTCCAGTTCGGCCAGGCCGGCGTCGGCATTGCTCATACGGCGTCCGCCTTCGAAGTCGAAGGGCTTGGTCACCACACCCACGGTCAGAATGCCCATTTCCTTGGCCACGCGGGCAATGATGGGGGCGGCACCGGTGCCGGTGCCGCCGCCCATGCCGGCGGTGATGAAGAGCATGTGCGCGCCCTGGATGGCGTCACGGATATCGGACTCAGCCATCTCGGCGGCTTCGCGGCCCTTGTCGGGCTTGCTGCCAGCGCCCAGGCCGGTGGCGCCGAGCTGGATGGTCTTGTGGGCGGAGCTGCGCGAGAGCGCTTGCGCGTCGGTATTGGCGCAGATGAATTCGACGTTGTCCACCGAGGACAGGATCATGTGCTCGACCGCGTTGCCGCCGCCGCCGCCCACGCCAATCACCTTGATTTGTGTGCCTTGGTTAAAACCTTCTTCTTCAATCATTTCGATGGTCATCTTGGTTACTCCTGGATATCAAATGTAAGTGAATAAATGTTGTTTTTTGCTGCGCAGTTGCCTTGGATAGATCAAATAGGTGGATCTATACATCGCCATCGCCAGTGGGGGCTTCCCCTGGCCAACCAGATCTTGTTTTGCATGGCTAAAAGTTCCCGATGAACCAGTCCTTGATGCCGCCAAATGCGGTCTTCATGGAGCCTTGTTTCTGTGCCACCTTGTAGCCGCGCATGCGGCCCAGGCGGGCTTCTTCCAAGAGGCCCATGACGGTGGCAGCGCGCGGATGCGCCACCATGTCGGAGAGGGCACTGCGGTACTGCGGCACGCCACGGCGCACCGGCTTCAAAAAGATGTCTTCGGCCAGCTCCACCATGCCGGGCATGACGCAGCTGCCGCCGGTGAGCACGATGCCGCTGGAGAGCACTTCCTCAAAGCCGGATTCGCGCATCACCTGGTTGACCAGCGAAAAGATTTCCTCGATGCGCGGCTCGATCACACCGGCCAGGGCCTGGCGGCTGAGCATGCGCGGGCCGCGGTCGCCCAGGCCGGGTACTTCGACCTGCGTCTCGGGGTCCACCAGCAGCTGCTTGGCGTGGCCGGATTCCACCTTGATGTCCTCGGCGTCCTTGGTCGGGGTGCGCAGGGCCATGGCGATGTCGCTGGTGATCAGGTCCCCGGCAATCGGGATCACGGCGGTGTGGCGGATGGCGCCGTTGGTGAAGATGGCCACGTCGGTGGTGCCGGCACCAATGTCCACCATGGCCACACCGAGTTCGCGCTCGTCGGCGGTCAACACGGACAGGCTGCTGGCCAGCGGGTTAAGCATCAGCTGGTCGACTTCCAGGCCGCAGCGGCGCACGCACTTGATGATGTTCTCGGCGGCAGTCTGGGCGCCGGTGACGATGTGCACCTTGGCTTCCAGGCGGATGCCGCTCATGCCGATGGGCTCGCGCACATCCTGGCCGTCGATGATGAATTCCTGCGGCTCCACCAGCAGCAAGCGCTGGTCGGTGGAGATGTTGATGGCCTTGGCGGTCTCCACCACGCGGGCCACGTCGGCCTGCGTGACTTCGCGGTCTTTCACCGCCACCATCCCGCTGCTGTTGATGCCGCGGACGTGGCTGCCGGTGATGCCGGTGTAGACCCGGGTGATCTTGCAGTCGGCCATCAGCTCGGCCTCTTTCAGGGCCGCCTGGATGCTTTGTACCGTGGCGTCGATGTTCACCACCACGCCGCGTTTGAGGCCGTTGCTGGGCGCCACACCCAGGCCCGCCAATTTGAGCTCCCCGCCGGGCATGACTTCAGCCACCACCACCATCACTTTGGCGGTTCCGATATCGAGTCCGACTACCAGGTCTTTGTATTCTTTTGCCATAGGTTCACCTGCTGTGTATTGCCATTATTTTTTTGCCAAGTCCGTCTGCGTGGTGCTGACACCGCGCAGACGGATGGCGTATCCGTTTTCATGCCGCAAATCGGCCGACTCGATCGCATTGGCGGCGCGCCCGTAGCGCGACACCACTTGGGTGAGCGTCTTCAAGAACCGGTCCACGCGCGGCGTCACCTCGTCCGGGTTGCCTCGGCCCAGTTCAATCTCGGCGCCCGCCTCCAGGCGCACACTCCAGCTGCCCCGGCCCGACAGCGCCAACTGCTCAATCGCCATATCCATCTCCGCAAACGCCAGGGCTACCGCCCGGTACATGGCCAGCACTTCTGCGCTTTGGCCATCGGGGCCACTGAGCATGGGCAGGCCGTCCTGGTCGACCTCACCCAGATTGGCCTCAAAGACCTCGCCAAAGCTGTTGACCAGGCGCGCATCGCCCTGACCGCCCTCGCCGCTCCACAGGGCCACCGGCTCATGCTCTTGCAGCGTCACGCGCAGGTGGTTGGGGAACTCGCGGTGCACCACGGCGCGGCGCACCCAGGGTGCGGCCTCGAAGGCGGCGCGCACGCGGGACAGGTCTACGGTGAAGAAGGTGCCGGCAATGCGTGGCGCCACATTGGCGCGCAGGGTCAGGCTGTTGTTGTGGCGGGTGTCGCCGGTGACGGTCATGCCCTGGATGTCAAAGGCACGGGCGCGCGAGACGCTGCGCACGGCAGCCACGGCACAGAGGGCGACAAACAGCAGAACCAGCAGGGCAAACGCCAGGTTCATGAGTTTGACGTCCACGGGCGTGACCACCTTGGATTTCATGCAGCCACCTTTGCATCCAGAGTAGCGCTGTGCAGCAGCTGCACGCACAGGGCTTCGTAGCTGATGCCGGCCGCCTTGGCCGACATGGGCACCAGGGAGTGGCCGGTCATGCCGGGCGAGGTGTTGATCTCCAGCAGGTAGGGCGTGCGGGTAGTCGCATCGATCATCACGTCGGCCCGCGCCCAGCCGCGGCAGCCCAGCACGCTATAGGCCTTGCGCACCAGCTCCGCAATGGCTTCTTCCTCACCGGCGGGCAGACCGGCGGGCACCAGGTACTGGGTGACGTCGGTGAAGTACTTGTTCTGGTAGTCGTAGTTGCCGTCGGGGGCGACGATGCGGATCAGCGGCAGGGCCTGCGGCGCGCCGGTAGGGCCCAGCACCGGGCAGGTGACCTCGTCACCGGCAATGAACTGCTCGCACAGCACTTCCACATCGTGCTGCGCGGCCAGGGCGTAGGCGGCATCACACTGCTCGGCCGTCAGCACCTTGGTGAAGCCGATGGAGGAGCCCTCGCGCGCGGGCTTGACGATCATGGGCGCACCCAGGGTGGCGAAGGCGGCATGGGTTTCAGCCGCACTGCCGACCTGGGCCCAGGCCGGGGTGGACAGGCCCTCAAAGCGCCAGATGCGCTTGGTCATGACCTTGTCCATGGAGATGGCAGAGGCCATCACGCCCGAGCCGGTGTAGGGAATGCCCAGCAATTCCAGCGCGCCTTGCACCGTGCCGTCTTCACCGAAGCGGCCATGCAGGGCGATGAAGCAGCGATTGAATCCTTCGCGCTTGAGGTCATCCAGGGGCCGCTGGGCCGGGTCAAAGGCATGGGCGTCCACGCCTTGGCTAAGCAAGGCCTTGAGCACGCCGCTGCCGGACATGAGGGAGACTTCGCGTTCGGCAGAGGCGCCGCCCATCAGCACTGCGACCTTGCCCAGAGCAGCGCCCGCCTGGTTAGCGGCGACTATGTTGTTTGTGTCTTGCGTACTCATACGCCTGCCCCTTTCAAGGTCAGCATGTCGGCAATTTTTCCGGGAACAGCGCCAATCGAACCTGCGCCCATGCAGACCAGCACGTCGCCGTCCAGGGCGTTGTCTATGGCGGCCTGTGGCAGGGCCAGGATGTCGTCGACAAAAATCGGCTCCACCTTGCCGGCAATGCGCAGGGCGCGCGCCAGAGCGCGCCCGTCTGCGGCCACGATGGGGGCCTCGCCGGCGGCATAGACCTCGCCCAGCAGCACCGAGTCGGCCAGGGCCATGACCTTGACGAAGTCATCAAAGCAGTCGCGTGTGCGGCTATAGCGGTGCGGCTGAAAGGCCAGCACCAGGCGACGACCCGGAAAGGCACCGCGGGCGGCGGACAAGGTGGCGGCCATCTCGACGGGATGGTGGCCATAGTCATCAATCACCGTGACCGTGCCGCCCGGCTGTCCATTCTTGGCCGGCAGAGGCAGGTCGCCGTAGCGCTGGAAGCGCCGGCCGACACCGTGGAATTCGGCCAGCGCTTTTTGCACGGCAGCGTCTTCAATGTTCAGCTCCACCGCCACGGCGATGGCCGACAAGGCGTTGAGCACGTTATGCAGGCCCGGCAGGTTCAACACCACGTCCAGGTCCGGCAGCACCACACCGTTGCGGCGCTGCACGGTGAAGTGCATTTGCGCACCGACGGCGCGCACATTGACGGCACGCACCTGGGCTTGCTTGTTGAAGCCGTAGCTGGTGATGGGGCAGGTCACGTCGTTGACGATGTCGCGCACGGCGGCGTCATCGGTGCACAGAATGGCGGTGCCATAAAAGGGCATGCGGTGCAGGAAGTCGACAAAGGCTTTCTTCAGGTTGTTGAAGTCATGGCCATAGGTCTCCATGTGGTCGGCGTCGATATTGGTCACCACCGCCATCACCGGCAGCAGGTTCAAGAACGAGGCATCGGACTCATCGGCCTCGACCACGATGTAGTCACCCTGGCCCAGGCGGGCGTTGGTGCCGGCGCTGTTCAGGCGCCCGCCAATCACAAAGGTCGGGTCCAGGCCAGCCGCGGCCAGCACGCTGGCCACCAGGCTGGTGGTGGTGGTCTTGCCGTGGGTGCCGGCAATGGCGATGCCGTTTTTCAGGCGCATCAGTTCGGCCAGCATCAGGGCGCGCGGGACGATGGGGATGTGCATCTCGCGGGCCCGGATCACCTCGGGGTTGTCCGCCTTCACCGCAGTGGAGGTCACCACCGCATCGGCGCCACGCACGTTATCGGCGCTGTGGCCGACATGGGTGGTGATGCCCAGGGAGGCCAGGCGCTGCGTGGTGGCGTTGTCGGCCAGGTCCGAGCCGGAGATGGTGTAGCCCAGGTTGTTTAGCACCTCGGCAATGCCGGACATGCCGGAGCCGCCCACGCCGACGAAATGGATATGTTTGATCGCGTGTTTCATGCAGCCAGCTCCTCGCAGGCGGCCACCACGGCATCGGTGGCGCGCAGTTGCTGCATCTGTTTGGCGGCCAGGGCGCGCTGCAGCAACGCGGGGCGGTCGGTGGTGCGAATGAATTCGGCGAGTGCGTCAGGGGTCATGTCGGTTTGGGGCATCAGCCAGCCCGCGCCCTGGTCGACCAGGAAGCGGGCGTTAAAGGTTTGGTGGTCATCCACCGCCGAGGGAAAGGGCACGAACACGGCGGCAGCGCCCACGGCGGCCAATTCGGTCACGGTGCTGGCGCCGGCGCGGCACAGCACCAGGTCGGCGGCTGCATAGGCGGCGGCGGTGTCGGTGATAAAGGGCGTGAGCTCGGCCGTGACGCCAGCGGCGGCGTAGTTGGCGCGCAGCTCGTCGATCTGCTTTTCACCGCTTTGGTGAACCACACTGGGGCGCTGGGCTGCGGGAATCAGGGCCAGGGCTTTGGGCACGGCGCTGTTGAGGGCGCGGGCACCCAGGCTGCCGCCGACCACCAGCAATTTGAGAGGGCCACTGCGGCCGGCAAAACGGGTTTGCGGGTCTGCTTGGTTCAGGAATTCGGCGCGCAACGGGTTGCCCACGCACTGCCCTTTGGCGAACACCTGGGGGAAGGCCGTAAACACGCGGTCGGCCACCAAAGCCAGCACCTTATTGGCCATGCCGGCCACCGAGTTCTGCTCATGCAACATCAAGGGCTTGCCGCAGGCCACGCCCATCATGCCGCCAGGAAAGGTGATGTAGCCGCCCAGGCCCACCAGCACATCGGGCTGGACGCGGCGCACCACCTGCAGGGCTTGCCAGAAGGCACGCAGCAGGCGCAGAGGCAAGAACACCAAAGTCGACAGGCCCTTGCCGCGCACGCCAGAGAAGTCCACCAACTCCAGGGCAAAGCCACGGGCGGGTACCAGACGGCTTTCCATGCTGGCCGGTGCGCCCAGCCAGTGCACGCGCCAGCCTTTGTCACGCAGGGCCTCGGCCACGGCCAGGCCGGGGAAGATGTGGCCACCGGTGCCGCCGGCCATGATGAGTGCGCAATGTTGCTTGCTCATACCCGCCCCCCATGCATGAGCCACGGCTGCGCCGTGCAGCGCTGCGCGCTGTGCCTGTTTTGGCGAAACAGGCAACTCATACACGGCCTCCGTGCATGAGTTGCCTGTTTTCATAATCGATGCGCAGCACCACCGCAATCGCAATCAGGTTGATCAAAATCGCCGAGCCGCCGTAGCTCATCAGCGGCAAGGTCAACCCCTTGGTGGGCAGCGCGCCCAGGTTCACACCCATGTTGATGAAGGACTGAAAGCCCATCCAGATGCCCAGGCCCTGGGCCACCAGACCGGCAAACACGCGGTCCAGGGCAATGGCCTGGCGGCCTATGTGCATCAGGCGGCGGGTGAGCCAGAGGAACAGCCCGATGACAATCACCACACCCACCAGGCCAAACTCTTCGCCAATCACAGCCAGCAAGAAGTCGGTATGCGCCTCGGGCAGCCAGTGCAGTTTTTCCACACTGCCGCCCAGTCCGACGCCGAAAATTTCGCCACGGCCTATGGCAATCAGGGAATGCGAAAGCTGGTAGCCCTTGCCCATGGAATAGGCCTCATCCCAGGGATTCAAATAGGCAAAAATGCGCTCCCGCCGCCAGGGCGAGAGGGCAATCATCAGGCTGAAGGCCACGACCAGAATCGCAGCAATCAGGAAGAACATGCGGGCGTTCACCCCGCCCAGAAACAGAATGCCCATGGCGATCACGGCAATCACCATGAAGGCCCCCATGTCCGGCTCGGCCAGCAGCAAGAGGCCAATCACGGCCACCGCAATGCCCATGGGCATGACGGCGCGAAAGAAGCGCTCCTTCACCTCCATCTTGCGCACCATGTAGTCGGCCGCATACAGCACCACAGCAAACTTGGCCAGCTCGGACGGTTGGAAGTTCAGAATGCCCAAAGCAATCCAGCGCCGCGCACCATTCACGCCCTTGCCGATAAAGGGAATCAGCACCGCCATCAACAGCACCAGCGAGGCGATGAACAGATAGGGCGCCACCTTTTCCCAGGTCTGCACCGGCACCTGGAAAGCCAGCAGCGCTGCCACAAAGGCCACGCCGATCGACATGATGTGGCGCAGCAGAAAGTGGGTGTGCGCGTAGTTGGCAAAGCGCGGGTTGTCGGGCATCGCAATCGAGGCCGAATACACCATCACCAGGCCCCACAGCAGCAGCGCCACCGTGACCCAGACCAGGGGCTGGTCAAAACCTTTGACCTGCACGGCAGCCGTGTGGGTGGAGAAGGTGCCACGCCCGCCCAGGCGCACCGGCAGGGCCGTGGCCGAGGCCACCTTGCCGGAGAACCAGCCCTTCATGGTTTGCAGTACCGCGCTCATGCCGCACTCTCCAGGTCCGAGCCGCTGCCCAGCGCAAGGGCGCGCACGGCGTCCACAAAGCACTGGGCGCGGTGCGCATAGTCCTTGAACATGTCAAAGCTGGCGCAGGCTGGGGACAGCAGCACGGCGTCGCCCGCATGCGCTGCACGGTTGGCTTGCACCACCGCATCGTTCATATCGCTGGCGTCCAGCAGCGGCACCTCGCAGCCTTCCAGGGCCGCGCGTATCAAAGGCGCATCGCGACCGAACAAAACCACGGTGCGCACATGGCGCGCCACCGGTGCGGCCAGGGGTGAAAAATCCTGGCCCTTGCCCTCACCGCCCAGCAGCAGAATCAGCTTGCGCTCTTCGCCTAGGCCGCGCAGGGCAGCCACGGTGGCACCCACATTGGTGCCCTTGCTATCGTCAAAAAATTCCACGCCGTTCAGGATGCCCACGCTCTCCACGCGGTGTGGCTCGCCGCGGTATTCGCGCAGACCAAACAGGATGGGGCCCAGGGCGCAACCTGCCGCCGAGCACAGTGCCAGCGCGGCCAGCGCATTGCCGGCGTTGTGGCGACCGCGTATGCGCAGGGCATCGGCGGGCATGAAGCGCTGGATGTGCAGCTCTTCCAGGTGCTGGTATTTCTTGCGCGTCTCGTCGGCTTCCAGGGCCCGCACCAGCCAGGTCATGCCGTTCATTTCTTCCATGCCAAAGTCGCCGGGACGCTGCGGCATGTCAGTGCCAAAGGCAATGTATTCGCGCTCGATCGGGCGCTGCAGCTTTGCGCGAATCGGCTCGGGGCGCATGGCCATCACGGCCGGATCTTCGCGGTTGAGCAGCATCAGGCCAGTGGCGCCAAAGATATTGGCCTTCGCTTTGACGTAGGCGGCCATGCTGCCATGCCAGTCCAGATGGTCTTGTGTGATGTTCAGCACCACGGCCGCCGTGGGCTCCAGGCCGCTGGGCAGGTCCAATTGGAAACTGGAGAGCTCCAGCACCCAGACTTCGGGCAGGGCATGGTCGGCCAAGGCTTTTGCCAAGGTGTCCAGCAGGGTCGGGCCGATGTTGCCGGCCACCGCCACGCTTTTTCCCGCCCAGCGCACCAGATGGCCGGTGAGTGCGGTCACGGTGGTCTTGCCGTTGGTACCAGTGATGGCCAGTACCTTGGGTGCGTAGAGCGCGTTCAGCGTCGGCACGGGGCTAGCGGCCAGGTCTTTGAGTGCCTGGGCAAACAGGCTGAGCTCGCCACCCACCCACAGGCCCATGGTCTGCGCCGCGTCCACCACACCGGCGGTCTCGGCGGGAGACAGGCCAGGGCTTTTGAAGACGGCGCGTATGGCGGTGCCTTCCACCAGGGCCGCATTGAAATCGGAATGCACAAAAGTCACACCCGGCAGCTCGGCGCGCAAGGTGGCCAGCTGCGGTGGCGCTGCGCGTGTGTCCACCACGGTCACCACGGCGCCGTGCTGTGCGCACCAGCGCACCATGGCCAGGCCCGAGGCACCCAGGCCCAGGACCATGACGTGGAGATCGCGCAAGTTGTTCATGGTCTTCGGTGTGCTTAACGCAGCTTCAGGGTGGACAGGCCCACCAGACACAGCAAAAAGGTGATGATCCAGAAGCGCACCACCACCTGGGTCTCTTTCCAGCCCTGCTTCTCGAAATGGTGGTGCAGCGGCGCCATCTTCAGCAGGCGTTTGCCGGCGCCGAATTTCTTCTTGGTGTACTTGAAGTAGCTCACCTGCACCATGACGGACAGGGCCTCCACCACAAAAATGCCACCCATGATGGCCAGCACAATTTCCTGGCGCACGATCACGGCCACCGTGCCCAGGGCCGCGCCCAAAGCCAGCGCGCCTACATCGCCCATGAAGACCTGGGCCGGGTGGGTGTTGAACCACAAAAAGGCCAGGCCCGAGCCGGCCAGCGCGGCGCAGAAAATCAGCAACTCGCCCGAGCCGGAGATGTGCGGAAAGAACAGGTACTTGGAGAACACCGCGCTGCCGGTGACATAGGCAAACACACCCAGGGCCGAACCCACCAGCACCACCGGCATGATGGCCAGGCCGTCCAGCCCGTCGGTAAGGTTGACGGCGTTGCTGGAGCCCACAATCACCAGGTAGGTGAGGATCACAAAACCCAGCACGCCCAGGGGGTAGCTGACCTCCTTGAAGAAGGGCAGCAAGAGGCCTGCCTTGGGCGGCAGGTTCACATCAAAGCCGGAGCGCACCCACTGGATAAAGAGTTCCAGCACGCGCATATTGGAGCTCTCGGAAATGCTGAACACCAGGTAGAGGGCTGCCAGCAGGCCAATCACCGATTGCCAGAAATATTTTTCCCGCGAGCGCATGCCTTCCGGGTCCTTGTTGACCACCTTGCGCCAGTCATCCACCCAGCCAATGGCACCAAAGCCCAGGGTGACCAGCAGCACGATCCAGACGAAGCGGTTAGAGAGGTCAAACCACAGCAGCGTGGAGACAGCAATCGACAACAGGATCAGCACGCCACCCATGGTGGGTGTGCCGCTTTTGCTCATATGGCTTTCCATGCCGTAGCCGCGAATCGGCTGGCCGATCTTGAGTTCAGTCAGGCGGCGAATCACATAGGGGCCGGCGGCCAGGCCTATCAGCAGCGAGGTCAGCGCGGCCATCATGGCGCGGAAGGTGAGGTACTGAAAGACGCGGAAAAAACCAAATTCCGGTGACAGGGTTTGTAGCCATTGGGCCAGGCTTAGCAGCATGTGCGTGCTCCGTTTTTATTGTGGGGTGTCATGGTTGGGCCTTCTGCTCAGCGGCGCTGCACAGGGCTTCCACCACGCGCTCCATGCGCATGAAGCGCGAGCCTTTGACGAGAATGCTGTTGCTGTGCGGCAGCTGTTGCAGCACGGCGGCATTCAAGGCTTCGATGGAGTCAAAGTGCTGCGCGCCGGGGAAGGCCGTCACGGCAGAGCGGGCCAGTTCACCGATGGCAAACAGCTGTTCGATACCGCTGGCATGGGCTTCTGCACCGGCCTCGGTGTGGAAGGCCGGACCTTGCTCGCCGACCTCCCCCATATCGCCCAGCACCAAAAGGCGCGGCGCCGGCAACTCGGCCAGCACGGCAATGGCCGCGCGCACCGAGTCGGGGTTGGCGTTGTAGGTGTCATCGACCAGGGTGCGGGTGCGGTCTGCCATGTGCAGCGCCACAGCGCGTGAGCGACCCTTGACCGGCACAAAGGCCTGCAGGCCCTGCACCACAGCGGCAAGGGGCACGCCGGCCGCGAGCGCGCAGGCGGCGGCGGCGAGTGCGTTCTTGACGTTGTGGCGGCCGGCGATATGCAGGCTGAAAGCGAAGTCGTGGCCCAGTCCGCTGGCCTCCACGGTCCAAGCGCCATCGACCCAGCTGGCTGCGCGGCAGACCAGGGTTTGGGCAGCGCTGGGTACCGTGGTCGTGGCACTGGTTGCGACCGTGGCGGTGGCATTACCTGTCAGGGCAAAGCGCGCCATGCGCCTAGGTGCGGCCAGGTCGGTCCACAGTGGCGTGAAGTCGTCATCAGCGGGAAACACGGCCACGCCGCCGGCCGGCAGAGCGCTTAACACAGCACCGTTTTCCAGCGCCACGGCCTGCACCGTCTGCATGAATTCCAGGTGCTCGCGCTGGGCGTTGTTGACCAGGGCCACGGTGGGCTGGGCCACGGCCGCCAGGGCGGCGATTTCACCGGGGTGGTTCATGCCCAGCTCGACAACGGCCAGGCGGTGCTCTGGGCGCAGGCGCAGCACGGTCAAAGGCACGCCGATGTCGTTGTTCAGGTTGCCACGTGTGGCCAGGGCAGCGTCACCAGCGGCGGCCTGCAGAATGCTGGCGACCATTTGCGTGACCGTGGTCTTGCCGTTGCTGCCGGTGACGGCAATCAGCGGCAAGGTGAACTGGGCCCGCCAGCCGGTGGCCAGCTGCGTGAGTGCAGCGCGGGTGTCGGCCACCTCGATGCGGGCAATGCCTTCGGGGTAGCTGTCGGCGCCCAGGCCGGCATGGCAGATCAGGGCCGCGGCACCCCGTGCGCAGGCTTCGTGCAGCATGCTGTTGGCATCAAACTTTTCGCCCTGCAGGGCTATAAACAGATCGCCGCGTTCCACGCTGCGGGTGTCGGTATGGACGCGCAACACCGTGGTGCTGGCATCACCCACCAAGGTGGCGCGTTGCAGCCAGGGCATGGCGGTGTGCAGTTGCATCATGCGCGCAGCTCCGGATGGTGGCTGCGCCACTGGGTCAAGGCGGCCTCGGCCTGCGCGCGGTCCGAGAACGCGCTCTTCACGCCGGCAATTTCTTGCGTGGCTTCGTGGCCCTTGCCGGCCAGCAGCACCACGTCGCGTGCGTCGGCCTGCGCAATGGTCTGGGCAATCGCCAGGGCGCGGTCGCTCTGCACTTCCAACGTTTTGCAAGAGGGCAGGCCCAGCAGAATCTGGGCAATGATGGCTTCGGGTTTTTCGCTGCGCGGGTTGTCGCTGGTGACCACCACCCAGTCGGCCAGCTTGTCGGCAATCGCACCCATCAGCGGGCGCTTGGAGGCATCGCGGTCACCACCACAGCCAAACACGCACCAGAGCTTGCCGCCACGAGCGCGGGCCAGGGGGCGCAAGGCGGCCAGGGCGTGGTCCAGCGCGTCGGGGGTGTGGGCGTAGTCGACGGCCACCAGCGGGCTGTGTGCACCACCCAGGCACTCCATGCGCCCGGGCACGGGCTGCAGCAGGCTGCAGGCCTGGGCCGCAGCGGCCAAAGGCACGCCCAGGGCGCGCATGGCGGCCAGCACACCCAGCAGATTGGAAACGTTGTAGCTGCCAATCAACTGGCTGTGCACGGTCACGGCACTGGCGCCTTCTTGCACCTCGAAGTCCATGCCCTGCGCCGAATAACTGATGTTGCGGGCCTGCAGGCGCGCTTGGCGCACGGTGGAGACAGTCCACACATCCAGTGCCTGGCCGTCCAGGCTGCTGGCCAATTCCACACCACGTACATCGTCCACATTCAGCACCACGCTTTGCAGTCCGTTCCAGGCAAACAGGCGGCGCTTGGCCTGCCAGTAGGCCTCCATGCTGCCGTGGTAGTCCAGATGGTCTTGCGTGAAATTGGTGAACAGGGCGACGCGAATCTGCGTGCCGTCCAGCCGTCCTTCGGCGATGCCGATGCTGGAGGCTTCGATGGCGCAGGCCTTCAGGCCGTCCTGGGCAAATTGGCGCAAGGCGCTTTGCAGCAGCACCGGGTCGGGGGTGGTGAGGCCGGTGGATACCACCGCGCCAATGGCCGCAGCCACAGGGCTGCCAGCAGCGGGTGGGCGGCCCACACCCAGCGTACCAACCATGCCGCAGGGAATGGCCGATGTGGCGTCCAGCGCCGACAGGGCCTGCGCCAGCCACCAGGCGGTGGACGTTTTGCCATTGGTGCCGGTCACCGCCAGTACCGCGAGGTCCTTGGAGGGGTGGCCAAAGTATTCAGCGGCAATCGCACCGGTGGCGGCCTTCAGGCCCTGGTAACTTTCGACGCGCGCGACATCCATGCGCGCGCTTGCGTCCTGGGCTGTGGCCGGCAGGGCAAAGGCCTCGGCGCCGTGGGCTTCCACCAGGCAGGCCGCGGCTCCAGACGACAAAGCGGCGGGCACAAAGGCGCGACCGTCCACGGCGGCTCCGGGCCAGGCAATAAAGCCGTCACCCGGCTGCACCGCACGGCTGTCAGTGCGCAGGGTGCCGGTGACGCGGGACGTCAGCCACTGTGCGGCCTGGGTAGCGCTGCTGAGCATCAGAAGCTCTCCTCGACCGCGCTGGCCACGATGTTGGGGCGCACCGCCATATCGGGCTGCACATTGAGCAGGCGAAGGGTTTGCTGCACGGTGTCACTGAACACCGGGGCTGCTACATCGCCACCAAAGTATTTGCCGGCGCTGGGTTCGTCCAGCATCACACCGACGATGAGGCGTGGTTTGTCAATCGGGGCCATGCCGACAAACCAGCTGCGGTATTTGCGGTTGCCGTCCGAGCCATAGCCTTTGCCCTGCTGCTTGTAGGCGGTGCCGGACTTGCCGCCCACCGAATAGCCCTGGGTTTGCGCCTTGGGGCCGGTGCCGCCGGGGCCCGCGGCCATTTGCAGCATCTTGCGGATCTCGGTGGCGGTGCCGGGCGAAAACACGGTGACGCCCACGGCCGGCTCGGTGCTCTTCATCAGGGTGGCGGGAATGATCTGGCCGTCGTGCGAGAACACGGTGTAGGAGCGCACCATCTGGAACAGCGAAGCGGACAGGCCATAGCCATAGGACACGGTGGCCTGCTCGATCGGGCGCCACTTGGCCCAGGGGCGCAGCCGGCCCGAGACCACGCCGGGGAATTCAATCTGCGGCTTCTGGCCAAAGCCAGCTTGGGAGAAGGTTTCCCACATGGCGCTGGCCGGCATGCCCATGGCAATCTTGGCTGTGCCGACGTTGCTGGAGACCTGGATCACCTGCTCCACCGTGAGCGCGCCGTGGGCATGCGAGTCGTGGATGGTGACGCCGGTGATGCTGACCGAGCCGGGCGCGGTGTCGATCACCGTGGTCGGCTTGACGTGGCCGGTCTCCAGTGCCAGGCCAATGGTGAAGGGCTTCATCACCGAGCCGGGCTCGAAGGTGTCGGTGAGCGCACGGTTGCGCAGCTGTGCGCCGGTCAGGTTCTGGCGCTTGTCCGGGGTGTAGCTGGGGTAGTTGGCCAGGGCCAGCACCTCGCCACTCACTGCGTCCAGCACCACCACGCTACCGGCCTGGGCGCGCTGCGTCAGCACCGCCTCCTTGAGCTTTTGGTAGGCAAAGAACTGCACCTTGCTGTCGATGCTGAGCTGGATATCCTGGCCGTCCACCGGTGGCACGATTTCGCCCACGTCTTCGACGGCGCGACCCAGGCGGTCCTTGATCACATGGCGCAAACCCGGCCTGCCCAGGAGGCGCTTGTTGTAGAGCAGCTCCACGCCTTCCTGGCCGTTGTCTTCCACATTGGTGAAGCCCACCACGTGCGCGGCGGCCTCGCCTTCCGGGTACTGGCGCTTGTATTCCTTGCGCTGGTAAATGCCCTTGATGCTGAGGGCCGCAATTTCCTTGGCGGTATCGGCATTCACCTGGCGCTTGATCCAGACAAAGGTCTTGTCTTCGTCCAGCTTTTTGGCCAGCTCGGCGTAAGGCATTTCCAGCAGCCGGGCGAGCTGTTGGAGTTTGGACTTGTCGCCGGCGGTGTCCACGTCATCGGGGATGGCCCAGATGCTGGGTGCCGGCACGCTGGAAGCCAGGATCAGGCCATTGCGGTCCAGGATGCGGCCACGGTAGGCCGGCAGCTCCAGGGTGCGGGCAAAACGCACCTCACCCTGGCGCTGGAAGAAGTCATTGGCAAACACCTGGATGTAGGCCGCACGCGCGGCCAGGCCACCAAAGGCCAGGGCAATGGCGGCCACCACAAACTTGCTGCGCCACACCGGCGTGCGGCTGGCCAGCAAGGGGCTGGAGGTGTAGCGCACGCTGCGGCTCATGGCGTGGCTCCGGCGGCTGCGGCCGATGCAGCGGCTGCGACTGCAGGCACGCGCTGGGCCGCGTTGCCCACGCTGCTGGCATTGCTGGCTTGGCGCTGCGCCGGTTCGCTGTAGCTCACATAGGTGGTGATGGCCGGCAGCACCAGGCGCATCTGCAATTTTTCGCGGGCCAGCTTTTCGACCCGGGCCGAGGTCGCCTGGGCGCGTTTTTCCACCTGCAGGCGGTCCAGCTCACTGGCGAGGCGGCGCTCTTCGGCCTGCGCCTTGTCCAGCTCGGTGAACAGGCGGCGCGACTCGTATTGCACGTTGACCAGATAAATGGCGCTGAGCACCACGGCCAATAGCAACACCAGATTGATTCTGGTCATGCCGAGGTCCTCTGCGCCACCCGCATGATGGCGCTGCGCGAGCGCGGGTTGCCCTTCACTTCTTCGTCGCTGGGCTTGACCCTTCCCAAGGACACGAGCTGCATCACTTTGGGCGCGGCAAAGGGGGCGCGGCGGTCGTATTCCTCGCGGGCGTGTTTGGCGATGAACTGCTTGACGATGCGGTCTTCCAGCGAGTGAAAGCTGATCACGGCCAGGCGTCCACCGGGCTGCAGCACCGTGAGGCTGGCCTCTAGCGCTTGCTGCAGTTCTTCAAGCTCGGCGTTGATGAAAATCCGAAAAGCCTGAAATGTGCGCGTTGCAGGGTCCTTGCCCGGCTCGCGGGTTTTGACCTGTTCAGCCACGAGCTGGGCCAGATCGCTGGTGGTTGAAAGAGGCCCCCGTTCCTGTCGGCGAGCAACAATCGCCTTTGCAATTGGCCCAGCAAACCGTTCTTCGCCATATTCACGTATCACCTCCGTGATTTGATTGACTTCGGCCGTTGCCAGCCATTCGGACACACTCTCACCGCGCGTGGTATCCATGCGCATATCGAGTGGCCCGTCATTTCGAAAACTGAAACCGCGCGCCGGGTTGTCGATCTGCGGCGAGCTCACTCCCAGGTCCATCAGCAGACCGGCCACGCTGGCCGCTGGCAATTCACCCAGGTGCGCAAAACCTTCGTGGCGGATGGAGAAGCGCGCATCGGCAATCGTGGCCGACTCGGCCACCGCCTGCGGGTCCTTGTCAAAGGCGATCAGGCGCCCGGCAGCCGACAGCTGCGAAAGAATCAGGCGCGAGTGGCCGCCGCGGCCAAAAGTGGCATCCACGTAGGTGCCGTCTGCTGCTGCGGGAAAGTGATCGGCACCGTCTTTGAACAATGCATTGACCGCTTCGTTCAACAAGACGGTGGCATGGCTCCATGTAGTTTCCACCGTGCACCCTAAAAGGAAAAGTCCTTGAAGACATCGGGCATGTCGCCCTGCATGGCCTTGGCCTCTTCGGCGTCATACAGGGCCTTGTCCCAAAGCTCAAAGTGGTTGCCCATGCCCAGCAGCATGGTGTCCCGGCTGATGCCGGCGGCGGCTCGCAACTCGGGCGAGACCAGCACGCGCCCGGTGCCGTCCATTTCCACGTCCATGGCGTTACCCAGAAATATACGCTTCCACCATTGGGCCGACATCGGCAGATTGGCAATGCGCTCGCGGAACTTCTCCCACTCGGGACGGGGAAA
>JAYVNF010000156.1:0-5858 GCA_043758575.1 Rhodoferax sp. | reverse complement strand
GCTTAGCTTGGTGTTGTTATGGGCGCTCAGGCGGGCTCCAGGGCTGGGCCGTGCCTGTGGATTGAATGGTTTGCAGCGCGCTCAATTGCAGCGTGCTCTCGAAGCGGCGTGGCTCGCCGCTGAGGGGGTCGGTAAAGGCAATGGCCTGGGCCAGCAGCTGCAGCGGCTGTGCATAGTCCTGGCTGCCCTCGGGCGTGAGCTCGGGGTATATGCCGTCACCCAGAATTGGCAGGCCCAGGGCGTTCATGTGCACGCGCAGCTGGTGGCGCTGGCCGTTCACCGGTTGCAGCTCGTACAGGGCCAGCTCGCCGTTGTGCATGAGCGGGCCAATGGTGGTGAGCGCGTTGGGCTCGCCTTCTACTTCGGCCTGCTGCATGAAGTGGCTGCCCACCGCAATGCGGGTGTGGCGCTGCAGCGGCCAGGGCAGATCGGGGTTCCAGCGGGCGATGGCGTGGTAGGTTTTTTGTACCGCATGTTCGCGAAACAGCTGGCTGTAAGCGTTGCGGCTGGAAGGCTGCAGCGAGAACAGCACGATGCCGGCAGTGTCGCGGTCTATGCGGTGAATCGGTGCCAGGCTCCTGCTGCCCAGGGTTTTACCCAGGCGCACCAGCAGCGTTTCACGCACGTATTTGCCGCTGGGTATCACCGGCAGAAAGTGCGGCTTGTCCACCACCAGCAGGTGTTCGTCCTGCCACAGAATGCGCTCCTGGAACGGGATGGGCGCCTCATCGGGCACGTCGCGAAAGTAATACAGGCGCTGGCCGCCTTGCAGCACGGTGTCACTGCGCAACAGCATGCCTTCGCTGTCCACCACGTCACCAGCGGCAAAGCGTGCAGACCAGTCGCTGCGGTCTACAAAGGCGAAGCGCGCGCTGAAAAAATCCAGCGCAGTCGGCCACACACCCACAGGCACGGTGACACAACTGGCGTTCAGACCATTGCGTGCAGGTGGCGGGTTGGGACGAAAGCGGGCCATGGCGTTGCAGCTTGTGGGCCGCTATCAGACCTCAGACGCGCTCAAACACCACGTCCCACACGCCGTGGCCCAGGCGAATGCCGCGGTTCTCGAACTTGGTGAGCGGCCGGTACAGCGGCTTGGGTGCATAGCCTTCGAGTTGTGGATGGCCCACCAGAGCCCGGTTGCGCAGCAGCGGCTCAGCACTGAGCACTGCCAGAATCTGTTCGGCATAGGGCTGCCAGTCGGTGGCGCAGTGCAGATAGCCGCCGGGCTTGAGGCGCGCGGCCAGCTTGGCAACCAGGCCCTGCTGGATCAGGCGGCGCTTGTTGTGCTTGGTCTTGTGCCAGGGGTCGGGGAAGAAGATGTGCACGCCGTCCAGGCTGGCCAGGGGCAGCATGTGGTCAATGACTTCCACCGCATCATGGGCGCAGATGCGGATGTTGCTCAGATTGCGCTCGCCAATGCGCTTGAGCAGTGCGCCCACGCCGGGCTCATGCACCTCGCAGCACAGGAAGTTCGTGTCTGGCAAGACCGAGGCAATATGGGCCGTGGCCTCGCCCATGCCAAAGCCGATTTCCAGCACCACCGGTTGGGCGGCCTGGGCTGCTGCCTCTTCGGGCGTGGCGGCGCTATTGGCAAAGGGAGCTTGCAGGTCCAGCAGGCTGGTCTGGTAGGGCACCAGGAACTGCGGGCCCAGCACCTCAAAGGCCTTGGCCTGGCCGGCGGTTGTGCGGCCAGCGCGGCGGATAAAGCTCTTGATGGTGCGCATGAAGGGCTTGCGTGCGTCTGTGCTGCTGGCGGCCAGGTCAGCGGCGTTGTCGGTGGGGGTGTTCTCGGTGTTCATGTGTGGTTTCCAGGGACGCTGCGGCGGCCGTGCCGGTGTGGCACAGGCTACGCGCAGGGCGCCCTCGTCTTCAGCGGTTCAGGTGTTTTCGGAATGCAGCGTGGCGCGCCATTGTTCAAGCCAGGCGGCCAGTGCCATGCCCCTATTGTCGCGTGTTCCGCCAGCGGCTAGTCCAAGCCGCGTTGCGGCCAGGGTCAAGGCGGCAAGCACGGCCTCTGGGGTGCTAGTGTCCAGGCTTTTGGCACCATTTTGCTTGCTGAGTTTTTGCCCGTCGGCGGCCAACACCAGGGGCGTATGCAGATATTGCGGCGTGGGGTAGCCAAGCGCGTGCTGCAGCAGGATCTGCCGTGCCGTGTTTTCGGCCAGGTCTTCGCCCCGCACGATGTGGGTGATGCCCTGCGCGGCGTCGTCCACCACCACGGCCAGCTGGTAGGCGAACAGGCCATCGGCGCGCTGGAGCACGAAGTCGCCGACCTCGGTTGCCACATCCTGCGTCTGCGGCCCCAGGCGGCGGTCGGTCCAGGCGGTTAGGGTCGCAACGCGGTCTTCGCCGCGGCCAGAGACTTGCGGGCTATTGGTACAGCCGCAGCCTGTGGTGGCAAAGCGCCAGGCGCGGGCCGCGCGGCCCTGTAGGCCTTGCCGGCAGGTTCCGGGGTACACGAGCTCGCCGTGGCGCGGTTTTTCCAGGCCTTGAGCTTGCAGGGCCAGCTCAATGTCTTTGCGCGAGCAGGCGCAGGGGTAGGCCAGGCCGTTTGCAATCAGGCGCTCCAGCGCCTGCCGGTACAGGCTGCTGCGCTGGCTTTGCCAGACCGGGGCTTGGTCGGGGATGAGGCCGCAGGCGGCGAGTTGCTGCAGGATGGTTTGGTCGGCGCCAGGCACGCAGCGCGGCAGGTCCACGTCTTCGATGCGCACCAGCCATTGGCCGCCGTAGGCCCGTGCGTCCAGCCAACTGGCCAGTGCGGCCACCAGGGAACCTGCATGCAGCGGCCCGGTGGGCGAGGGCGCGAAACGCCCGATATAGGGGGTGCCCCCCAAAATCAGGCGATGGCCAGCGCCATTTCCAGGCCTGACACAAAGGCGTTTTCCACGCGGTGTCCCAGGCACCAGTCGCCGCAAACGCCAATGCCGCTCTTGGCATCCCACAGGTGCGAGACGCCCAGGGGCTTTTCGGTCTTGGCGTAGAGCCAGCGGTGCACCTCGGCATGGGCCGGCTCGGCGCGTATGCCGGTGACCTCGGTAAAGGCCTTGATCAGCTTGGCGGTGACGCGGGCCGCGTCGTCCTGCAAATGCTCTTGCGACCAGGCAGCGCTGGCCTGCACGGTCCAGCGCTCGATGGCGCCGCGTCCGGGCTTGCTGGACTCGCGGGCCAGCCAGGCAATGCGGTGGTGGGTGCTGCGCGCCGCATTCCATTGCGGCCCCAGAGTGGTGAGGCCGGGCTGCATGGCCTGGGGAAAGGCCAGCATCAGGGTCCAGCAGGGGGCGACCGTCGATTTCGCTACTTTCTTGGCCAGGGTGGCGGCCTTGGGTTGGGTGGCCAACAGGGCCTGGGCCTGCGGGCCGGGGATGGCCAGCACCACGGCATCAAAGCCGCTGAACACATGGCTGCTGTCATCGGCACCGGCGGTGCGCAGCTGCCACTGCTTGGGTTTGAGCGCGTCTTTCTCGATGGCGACCACGCGGGTTTGCAGCTCCACGGCCTTGTTGTCGATCAGGGGCTGGGCCCAGGCGCGCACCAGGGCGCTCATGCCGGGCTTGCCGACCCAATGCGGCTCGCGTGCGGGCAGGCCGGCTTCGGCCACCAGGCCATGCGAATCCAGTACTTGCACGGTGTTGGCGCTCCAGCGCCGGCACAAGCCGGGCACGGTGGCCAGGGCCAGCTCGAAGCGCGCATCGCGCACCGTGAAGTACTGGGCGCCGTGGTCAAAGCTGCCAAAGGCGCTGCTGCGGGTGGACATGCGCCCACCGGCGCTGTGGCTCTTCTCGAAAACGGTGACGCTATGACCGGCTTGCACCAGCGTGCGGGCACAGGCAATGGCTGCCATGCCAGCTCCCACGATGGCGATACGTTTGGGTGAGGTCATGCGTTGCTTCTCCTGTTATGAAAGTGTGTGTATGGTTTATACACGCAGCGCACGGCCGGTTGCGGCTTGGCACGGCCTCATTCGCTACTTCGTTCAATGGCTGGCATGGTTTTCCAGCAGCGCCGTGCGCGTGGTGGCACTTTCCAGCTGCGCCAGCCACCACTGCATGGCGCGGCCCTGGGTATTGTTGTTGCCGCCGCGCCAGGCGTAGTGCACCGTGACCAGGCGCTTGGCGCGCTCGGTCTTCTTGACCACCAGGCGGCCACTCTCCACATAGCGGCTGACCATGCCGCTAGGCAGGTTGCCGCCGCCCAGGCCACGCAGCTGGGCTTCGAGCTTGTCCTTCATGCTGGCCACGGTGAACACCTCCTGGCCGCTGAAGATGCCAAAGGTCAGGCCGCCGCCGCGCTGCACCGAGTCGGCCACGGCCACAGCACGGTGCTTTTGAATCAGCGCATCACTCAATGGTTCGGGTGCCTGGGCCAAGGGATGGTGGGGTGCCACAGCATAGACAAAGTAGACCGAGCCCAACACCTTGCTGTGCACACCGCCTATGGTGTTGGAGTCCGGGCCACAGCCTATGACCAGATCAGCCTGGCCCGAGGTCAGGGCCCCCAGCGAGCCCGACAGAGTCTCGTCGCGCAGGCGGATCTGGGTCGGTGGTGCGAGGGCATAAAAGGCCTCGCACAACTCCATCACGGTGGTCTTGGAGATGATGGTGTCCACGGCAATGGTGAACTGCGACTCCCAGCCGGTGGCCACGCGTTTCACCCGGTTCGCCACGGCATCGATTTCGCCCAGCAAGCGCCCGGCCTCGCGCAGCAGTTCGGCGCCGGCTTCGGTCATCCTGGCCTGGCGCGAGCTGCGGTCAAACAGCAGCACGTCCAGCGCGTCTTCGATCTGGCGCACGCGGTAGGTCAGCGCACTGGGCACCATGCCCATGGCACGCGCGGCGGCGGCAAAGCTGCCGGCCTTGGCAATGGACTGCAGCATGGCGAGCGCATCGGGGGTCAGCACATCGCGTGGAGTTTGCATGTAAATCCTGATTTAATTGAAAGCGTTTGAATGATGCCATCAATAGCGGTGCACCGCAGGCAGCGCCGCCCCAACTACAGTTGATCCCATGCTCACACTCCGTAAATCCTCCGATCGTGGCCAGGCCGACCATGGCTGGCTGAAGTCCTTCCACAGCTTTTCCTTTGCCGGTTATTTCGACCCGCAGCACATGGGCTGGGGCAATCTGCGCGTCATCAACGAGGACCGGATTGCGCCGGGCACCGGCTTTGGCACGCATGGCCACCGCGACATGGAAATCATCAGCTACGTGGTGTCGGGCAACCTGGCGCACAAAGACAGCATGGGCAATGTCAAAGGCATTCCGCCCGGCGATGTGCAGCGCATGAGCGCGGGCAGCGGCGTGCAGCACAGCGAGTTCAACCATGCAGAGGGAGAAACCACGCATTTCTTCCAGATCTGGATTGAGCCGAATGCCAAAGGCATCGCGCCGGGCTACGAGCAAAAGACCTTTTCTGCGGCACAGAAGCAGGGCGTGCTGCGCCTGCTGGCTTCAAGCGATGCGGCCGATGGCTCGGTCCACCTCAACGCCGATGCGCGCATGTACAGCGGGCTGTTCGATGGCGCGCAAAGCGCCCGCCTGGAGCTGGACCCGCAACGCAAGGCCTATGTGCACCTGATGCGCGGCAAGCTGCAGGTCAACGGCCAGAGCCTGTGCGCGGGCGACGCGGCGCTGATTGAAGGCGAGAGCAGCCTCACCGTGGCGCAGGGCCAGCAGGCCGAGGTGCTGGTATTTGATCTGGCACCGTGAATGCAGCGGCGGCTGCAGCGGCCAGCCGGGCAGCCCATCGCATAGGGATTTTCGTAACTACTCAGCACAAAACGAAGCCCAATCGGTGTTTGCTATGAAATAGTGAGCGACAATCGATCATGATGCGAAACCTGTCAGACCTGACGCAAC
>JAYVNF010000155.1:0-17190 GCA_043758575.1 Rhodoferax sp. | reverse complement strand
CAAGGCCCTGGCCGACAAGGCCCGCATCACCGGACGCATCGTGCAGTTTCCGGCCAACGATGCGCTGGAAGTAGAACGCTACCTGGCTGCCGTGCGCGAAGCCGGCTTGGTGGCGCAGGACATTGAAATCCGCAAGGCCGATCTGGAAGACGTGTTTCTGGACGTGATGACGCAGAACAAGGATTCGGTGCACGGCGTGGGGGTGGCAGCATGAACGGCTGGCAAACCCTGCTCTACAAGGAGTCGCTGCGGTTTTGGAAAGTTGCTTTTCAAACCATCGCCGGCCCGGTGCTCACCGCCATGCTCTACCTGCTGATCTTCGGCCACGCGCTGGAGGACCACGTCAAGGTGTACGACAAGATTGGCTACACCGCCTTTCTGGTGCCCGGGCTGGCCATGATGAGCCTGCTGCAAAACGCCTTTGCCAACAGCTCCTCTTCGCTGATCATGAGCAAGGTCATGGGCAACCTGGTGTTCCTGCTGCTTACGCCCCTGTCCTATGTGCACTGGTTTGTGGCCTATGTGGGGGCCTCGGTGCTGCGTGGGCTGATCGTGGGTCTGGGCGTGTTCGTGGTCTCGCTGCTGTTTACCGGCGTCAGCTTTGAAGCACCGGTGTGGATTTTTCTGTTCGCCGTGATGGGCGCCGCGCTCATGGGCACGCTGGGCTTGATTGCCGGCCTGTGGGCCGAGAAGTTCGACCAGCTGGCCGCGTTCCAGAATTTTGTGGTCATGCCTATGACCTTTTTGAGTGGCGTGTTCTATTCCATCCATTCCCTTCCACCGTTCTGGCAGGCGGTGAGCCACTTCAATCCGTTTTTCTACATGATTGATGGATTCCGCTTTGGCTTTTTCGGTGTCAGCGATGTCTCGCCCTGGCTCAGTTTTGCGGTGGTGGGCAGCACGCTGCTGGCGGTCAGCCTGATCGCTTTGCAACTGCTGCGCAGCGGCTACAAAATCCGCAGCTAAGGCGCGTGCGCCGCATCCGGAACTTCGTTTACGCCAACCTCACCTGGGCTTGCCCGCATTTCCCATGACCGCAGAAGAACTCAAATCCCTGATCACCGCCGGCTTGCCCTGCGAGCAATGCGCACTCGAAGGCGATGGCCGCCACTGGTATGCCACCATCGTCTCCACCGCTTTTGAAGGCAAACGCCTGATCCAGCGCCACCAGCAGGTCTATGCCACGCTGGGCACCCGCATGCAGACCGATGAGGTGCATGCCCTCTCCATGAAAACCTACACGCCCACCGAGTGGGCCAAGCAAGCCTGATGGACAAACTACTCATTCGCGGCGGCCGCCAGCTCAAGGGCGAGGTGCTGATTTCAGGTGCCAAGAACGCCGCCCTGCCCGAACTCTGTGCCGCTCTGCTGACCGCCGACACCCTGACCCTGCACAACGTGCCGCGCCTGCAGGATGTGGCCACCATGCTCAAGCTAATCCGCAACATGGGCGTGGCCGCCGATGTGCAGGCCGACGGCTCGGTGGTGCTCAATGCCGGCGCCCTGAACAACCCGGAAGCCCCCTATGAGCTGGTGAAAACCATGCGCGCCTCGGTGCTGGCATTGGGCCCTTTGCTGGCGCGCTTTGGCCATGCCAAGGTCTCGCTGCCGGGTGGCTGCGCCATAGGCTCACGCCCGGTGGACCAGCACCTCAAGGGCCTGACCGCTATGGGAGCCGAGATTGCCGTGGAGCACGGCTACATGGTGGCCAAGCTGGCCAACGGCCGCAAGCGCCTCAAGGGCGCGCGCATTGCCACCGACATGGTGACCGTCACCGGTACCGAAAATTTCCTCATGGCCGCAGCCCTGGCCGAGGGCGAGACGCTGCTGGAAAATGCGGCCCAGGAGCCCGAGATTCCCGATCTGGCCGAGCTGCTGATCAGCATGGGCGCCAAGATCGAGGGCCACGGCACCAGCCGCATCCGCATCCAGGGTGTGGAGTCGCTGCACGGCGGCGCGCACCAGGTGGTGGCCGACCGGATTGAGACCGGCACCTTTTTGTGTGCGGTGGCCGCCACCGGCGGCGATGTGTTTTTGAAACATGGCCGCGCCGAGCACCTGGACGCCGTCATCGACAAGCTGCGCGACGCCGGTGCCACCATCACGGCGCTGGCCGACGGTATCCGCGTGCAAAGCCAAGGCCGCCTGAAGGCGCAAAGTTTTCGCACCACCGAATACCCGGGTTTCCCCACCGACATGCAGGCGCAGTTCATGGCGCTCAACTGCATCGCGCAGGGTGCTTCCAAGGTGACCGAGACGATTTTTGAGAACCGCTTCATGCACGTCAACGAGATGGTGCGCCTGGGCGCGCACATCCAGATTGACGGCAAGGTCGCGGTGATTGAGGGGGTGGAAAAACTCTCCGGTGCCACCGTCATGGCCACCGACCTGCGGGCGTCGGCCAGCCTGGTGATTGCCGGCCTGGTGGCCGAAGGCGAAACCCTGGTGGACCGCATCTACCACCTGGACCGTGGCTACGACCAGATGGAGGCGAAACTGCGCGCCATCGGTGCTGATATCGAAAGAACCAAATGATTACTTTGGCGCTCTCCAAAGGCCGCATCTTCGAAGAGACCGTGCCCCTGCTCAAGGCCGCCGGCATCGAGGTACTGGACGACCCGGAAAAATCGCGCAAGCTGATTCTGGATACCAACCAGCCGGGCGTGCGCGTGCTGGTGGTGCGCGCCACCGACGTGCCGACCTATGTGCAGTACGGCGGTGCCGACATGGGCATTACCGGCAAAGACACCTTGCTCGAGCATGGCAGCCAGGGCCTGTACCAGCCGCTGGATTTGCAAATTGCCAAGTGCCGCATCAGCGTGGCGGTGCGCGCCGATTTTGACTATCTATCTGCCGTCAAACAGGGCTCGCGCCTGAAAGTGGCCACCAAGTATGTGGCGATTGCGCGTGAATTTTTTGCCTCCAAGGGCGTGCACGTGGACCTGATCAAGCTCTACGGCAGCATGGAGCTGGCGCCCCTGGTCGGCCTGGCCGATGCCATCGTGGACTTGGTGTCCACCGGCAACACGCTCAAAGCCAACCACCTGGTGGAAGTGGAACGCATCATGGATATCAGTTCACGTCTGGTCGTGAACCAGGCCGCGCTCAAGCTCAAGCAGGAACCCATTCGCAAGATCATTGACGCCTTTGCTGGCGCGGTTGGAAAGCCATGAATTTGCAAGCCGCCCCCGCCCGCCTGTCCACCGCCGACGCTGACTTTGAAGCGCGATTCAAGGCCCTGCAGCATTGGTCGGCCGACACCGACGCCGCCATCGAGCAGCGCGTGGCAGATATCCTGGGCGACGTGCAACAGCGCGGCGACGCCGCCGTGCTGGAATACACCGCGCGCTTTGATGGCCTGCAGGCCAGCAGCGTGGCCGAGCTGGAGCTCACCCAGGCCGATTTCAAAGCCGCTTTCGATAGCATTCCCGCAGCCCAGCGCCAGGCCCTGCAGGACGCCGAGCGGCGCGTGCGCAGCTACCACGAAGCGCAGAAAAAAGCCTGCGGCGAGAGCTGGAGCTACCGCGATGAGAACGGCAGCCTGCTGGGCCAGAAAGTCACGCCACTGGACCGCGTGGGCATTTATGTGCCGGGCGGCAAGGCCTCTTACCCCTCCAGCCTGATCATGAACGCCGTACCGGCGCATGTAGCCGGTGTGGCGGAAATCATCATGGTGGTGCCCACACCGGTACGCGGCAGCTTGGCTACCGGTGGCAGCGGAAATCCAAATGCCACGGCGAACAGCGCTGGCGTGGGTAACGCCCTGGCCACACGCGGCGAACGCAACGAACTGGTGCTGGCTGCCGCTTATGTCGCGGGCGTCACCCGCGCCTTCACCATAGGCGGCGCGCAGGCCGTGGCGGCCCTGGCCTATGGCACGGCCACGGTGCCGGCGGTGGACAAGATCACCGGCCCCGGCAACGCCTATGTGGCGGCGGCCAAGCGCCGCGTGTTCGGCACCGTGGGCATAGACATGATTGCCGGCCCCAGCGAAATCCTGGTGCTGCCGATGGCAGCACGCCGCCCGACTGGGTCGCCATGGACCTTTTTTCGCAGGCTGAGCACGACGAGCTGGCGCAAAGCATTCTGCTGTGCCCGGACGCTGCGTATCTGGACGCGGTGCAAGCCGCCATCAACCGCCTGCTGCCCGAGATGCCACGCGCCGCCATCATCGCCAAAAGCCTGAACGACCGTGGCGCCCTGATCCTCACGCGCAGCATGGAGGAGGCCTGTGCCATGAGCAACCGCATCGCCCCCGAGCACCTGGAAGTCTCCAGCAGCGAGCCGCAGCGCTGGGAGCCCTTGCTCAAGCACGCCGGCGCCATTTTTCTGGGTGCCTACACCAGCGAGTCGCTGGGCGACTACTGCGCCGGCCCCAACCACGTGCTGCCCACCAGCGGCACGGCGCGCTTTAGCAGCCCCCTGGGTGTCTACGATTTCCAAAAACGCAGCAGCCTGATCGAGGTCAGCCAGGCCGGTGCCCAGGTGCTGGGCCCGATCGCCGCCGAGCTGGCCTATGGCGAGGGTCTGCAGGCCCATGCACGGGCTGCAGAAATGCGGCTGAATAAGTAAGTTTTTTTCACTACGCCTGCGCATGACCGCCATGTACAACCCATTTGCCTCGCTTCGTTGCATGCCGATTTGGCGCCGCGTCGCAGTTTGCGGCCTGCTGGCCCTGTCGCTGCAGGCCGCCTCGGCCATGACCATCCGCGAATTGCGGGCCCTGGAAAAATCGGACAGCAAGCAGGGCCTCAACTACAAGCGCTACTACCTGGTGGGCGTGATGGAAGGCGCGCTGCAGGCCCACGACCAGGGTGTGCGCGCCGGTGCCAGCGCCACCATATGCCTGAACGGCCGCCGCCTGGAGCCAAGCAGCGCCGAAGGCCTGTACCAGACCGAGCTACGCCGCAACCAGGACCTGTACGAGGCCGATATGCCGGTGTCCCTGGTGCTGGGCAATGCGCTGACCACGGTGTACCCCTGCTAAGGCCTGATGCCCGCTGCCTCGTTCCCCACCCCGCCGCCCTGCATGCCGCAAGATTCCCAGCCCTCAGACTCCCTGGCCGCCCTGATCGCCCGGCGCATACGCCCGCATGTGCGCGCCATGCAGGCCTATGCTGTGCAGGATGCCAGCGGCATGCTCAAGCTTGACGCCATGGAGAACCCTTTTTCCTTGGCGCCACCGCTGCAGGCTGCCCTGGGCCAGCGCCTGGCCGCCGTGGCCCTGAACCGTTACCCGGGTGCGCGCGTAGAGCAGCTGCGCCATGCCCTGGCCAACCATGCTGGCATGCCCACTGGCCATGCCCTGATGCTGGGCAATGGTTCGGACGAATTGATTTTCCTGCTGGCCCTGGTCTGCGCCGTGCCGCGCGATGCCGTGACCGGCGCCAAGCCGGTGGTGCTGGCCCCGGAGCCCGGTTTTGTCATGTATGCCGTGAGCGCCCAGTTGCAGGGCTTGGATTTTGTCGGCGTGCCGCTGACGAACGACTTTGCACTCGACACGGCTGCCATGTTGGAGGCCATTCGCGTGCACCAACCGGCCCTGGTCTACCTGGCCTATCCCAACAACCCCACGGCCAACCTGTGGGACGCAGATGCCATGGACGCCATCGTGGTCGCCGCTGCAGAGGTCGGCAGCCTGGTGGTGGTGGACGAGGCCTATCAGCCCTTTGCCAGCCGCAGCTACATGGACCTGATCGTGGCCCAGCCGCAGCGCCACGCCCACGTGCTCTTGCTGCGTACCTTGAGCAAGTTCGGTCTGGCCGGCGTGCGCCTGGGTTACCTGATGGGCTGCAGTGAACTGATTGCCGAGATCGACAAGGTGCGCCCACCCTACAACATCAGCGTGCTCAATACTGAGTGCGCGCTGTTTGCCCTGGAACATGCCGCCGTGTTTGCCGCCCAAGCCCACGAAATAGTGGCCGAGCGCGCGCGCCTGCAGCAGGCTTTTGCCGCCCTGCCGGGCCTGCAGGCCTTCCCCAGCGAGGCCAATATGATCCTGCTGCGCCTGCATGGCGCGGGCGATCGGGCGACCAGCGTGTTCGAGGCGCTCAAGGCGCGTGGCATCCTGGTCAAGAACGTTTCTAAAATGCACCCATTGCTTGGCAATTGTTTGCGCATCACCGTCGGCACCGCTGCGGAGAATGCGCAGCTGCTCCTCGCCCTACAGGAAATCCTATGACCAGCTACGCCATTACCGAAGTCCCCGAAGTCCCGCCCGCCCCTGCACCACGCGTGGCCGAGGTGTCCCGCAACACCGCGGAGACGCGCATCCAGGTCAAGCTCAACCTGGACGGCACCGGCAAAAGCCGCCTGTCCACCGGCATCGGCTTTTTTGACCACATGCTGGACCAGATTGCCCGCCATGGCCTGATCGATTTGGATATCCAGGCCGAAGGCGACCTGCATATCGACGGCCACCACACCGTGGAAGACGTGGGCATCACCCTGGGCCAGGCCGTGCACCAGGCCGTGGGCGACAAGAAAGGCATACGCCGCTACGGCCACGCCTATGTGCCCTTGGACGAAGCGCTGTCGCGGGTGGTGATTGATTTTTCCGGCCGCCCGGGCCTGGTGATGGACGTACCCTTCAAGAGCGGCTCCATCGGCAGCTTTGACACCCAACTTACCCACGAATTTTTCCAGGGCTTTGTGAACCACGCTTTCGTCACCCTGCACATCGACAACCTCAAGGGCGAGAATTCGCACCACCAGGCTGAAACGGTGTTCAAGGCCTTTGCCCGTGCCCTGCGCTTCGCGCTGGAAATCGACCCCCGCTCGGTCGGCACCATCCCGTCCACCAAAGGCTCGCTCTAGCATGAAGGCACTGGCATGAAGAAGGTTGCAGTCGTCGACTACGGCATGGGCAACCTGCGCTCGGTGACGCAGGCGGTCATCCACGTGGCGGCAAAGGCCGGTGTGGAAGTGGTGTGGGCGCGCACGGCGCAAGAGGTGATGGAGGCCGAGCGCGTGGTGTTACCCGGCCAGGGTGGCATGCGCGACTGCATGCAGGAGCTGCACCGCAGCGGTATGTTTGAGGCCGTCATGCACGCCGCCGCGAATAAGCCGCTGATGGGCGTGTGCGTGGGCATGCAAATGCTGCTGGACCACAGCCAGGAACTCGACACCTCCTGCCTGGGTCTGATCCCCGGCGATGTAGTCAAGTTCGACCTGGCTGGCCAGCTGCAGCCCGATGGCAGCCGCTACAAAGTGCCGCAAATGGGCTGGAACCAGGTCTGGCAAACGGCGCACGGTGTGCCGCGCCACCCGGTCTGGGGCGAGGTGCCGGACGGCAGCTATTTCTACTTTGTGCACAGTTACTTTGCAAAACCGTATGATCCAAGCCACAGCGTGGGCGAAACCGACTACGGGCAGCGTTTTTCTGCCGCCATTGCACGCGATAATATTTTCGCAACCCAATTCCATCCCGAAAAAAGCGCTGAGCACGGCCTTTCCCTTTACCGCAACTTCCTTCACTGGAACCCCTGACTCTTCCCCTCGGCTAAACCCGCCATCATGCTCCTCATCCCCGCGATTGACCTGAAAGACGGTCACTGTGTACGCCTCAAACAAGGCGATATGGACCAATCCACCACCTTTGGAGAAGACCCCGCCGTCATGGCGCGAAGTTGGGTCGACAAGGGCGCCAGGCGCCTGCACCTGGTGGACCTGAATGGCGCCTTTGCCGGGCATCCTAAAAATGAAGCGGCGATACGCAAAATCCTCAAGGCCGTGGGCAGCGAGATCGATGTGCAGCTGGGCGGCGGTATCCGCGACCTGGACACCATCGAACGCTACCTGGACGCCGGCCTGCGCTACGTCATCATCGGCACTGCCGCGGTGAAAAACCCCGGCTTCCTGCAGGATGCCTGCACCGCCTTTGGCGGCCACATCATCGTCGGTCTGGACGCGCGCGAAGGCAAGGTCGCCACCGATGGCTGGAGCAAGCTGACCCGCCACGACGTCATCGACCTGGGCAAGAAGTTCGAGGACTATGGTGTTGAGTCCATCATCTACACCGACATTGGCCGCGACGGCATGCTCTCGGGCATCAACATTGAGGCTACCGTCAAACTGGCGCAGGCGCTCACCATTCCGGTGATCGCCTCCGGCGGCCTGTCCAATATGGCCGACATCGAAGCTCTGTGCGCCGTCGAAGACGAGGGCGTTGAAGGTGTGATCTGCGGCCGCGCTATTTACAGCGGCGATCTGGATTTCGCTGCTGCGCAAGAGCGCGCCGATGAATTGAATGGCTGATGCTCGCTAAAAGAATCATCCCCTGCCTGGACGTTACCGGCGGCAGGGTCGTTAAAGGTGTCAACTTCGTGGAGCTGCGCGATGCCGGTGACCCGGTCGAAATCGCCGCCCGCTACAACGAACAGGGCGCTGACGAACTCACTTTTCTGGACATCACCGCCACCTGCGATGGCCGCGACCTGATTCTGCACATCATCGAGGCCGTGGCCTCGCAGGTCTTCATTCCCCTGACCGTGGGCGGCGGTGTGCGTGTGGTGGAAGATGTGCGCCGCCTGCTCAATGCCGGTGCCGACAAGGTCAGCTTCAACTCGGCTGCCATCAGCAACCCGCAGGTGATTGAAGACGCCTCGCTCAAGTACGGCGCCCAGTGCATCGTGGTGGCTATAGATGCAAAACGCCGCTCGGCCGAAGACGCGCTGCGCCTGGTCGACGGCAAGGCTGTGGGCCCGGGCTGGGATGTCTACAGCCACGGCGGGCGCAAGAACACTGGCTTGGACGCAGTGCAATGGGCCAGCGCCATGGCACGCCGCGGTGCCGGCGAAATCCTGCTCACCAGCATGGACCGCGATGGCACCAAATCGGGTTTCGATTTGCAGCTCACTCGTGCCGTGGCAGATGCGGTCTCGGTGCCGGTGATTGCCTCTGGCGGTGTCGGTACCCTGGACCACCTGGCCGACGGCGTGCAACAAGGCGGGGCAGACGCCGTGCTGGCCGCCAGCATTTTTCACTACGGTGAATTTACGGTGGCACAAGCCAAGGTCCGTATGGCCGAACGCGGCATTCCGGTACGGATATAGCCGACAATCCACGGATGAACTGGTTAGACGAAGTCAAATGGGACGCGCAGGGCCTGGTGCCTGTCATTGCGCAGGAGCAGGGCACGAATGATGTCCTGATGTTTGCATGGATGAACCGCGAGGCGCTGGAAAAAACCGCCGAGCTGGGGCGTGCGGTGTACTTCAGCCGCTCGCGCGCCAAGCTGTGGTTCAAGGGCGAGGAGTCCGGCCATGTTCAGACCGTGCATGAAATCCGTATCGATTGCGACAACGACGTGGTCCTGCTCAAGGTCACGCAACTCGGCCACGCGCCTGGCATTGCCTGCCACACCGGCCGCCACAGCTGCTTTTTCAGCGTTTTGAAGGACGGGGCCTGGCAGAGTGTCGAGCCGGTCTTGAAAAACCCTGCCTCCATCTACAAATAAGCCTATGTCCTCCAATACCCACACCGTCGATACTTCCCAGGACGCCTTGGCCCGGTTGGCGGCTGTCATCGAAAGCCGCAAGGCGGCCAACGGGGGTGACCCCAATGCCAGCTATGTGGCGCGGCTGCTGCACAAGGGGCCCGACAGCTTTCTGAAAAAAATCGGCGAAGAGGCGACCGAGGTCGTCATGGCGGCCAAGGACGCGGACCACGGTGGCGACAAGACCCAAATCGTCTACGAAGTGGCCGATCTGTGGTTCCACTGCATGATTGCCCTGGCCCACTATGGCCTGACACCAGCCGATGTGGTGAACGAGCTGCAGCGCCGCGAAGGCACCAGCGGCATCGAGGAAAAGGCTTTGCGCAAGGCCCTTGCGCGCGAGGAAGGTCACACATGACACAGAACTTCACCACCACCCCTGCAGCGCCCCAGGCCAGCTTGCAGAAGATGCAGTCACTCAACACGGTGGGCACCATCAGCTATGTGCTGCATCTGCTGGTGGCCGTGGGTGCCATTGTTCCGGGCGGTCAGCTCGGCCCGGTGTTCCTGATTGTGGCGCTGGTGCTGGACCTGGTGAACCGTGAGCGTGCCGAGGACACCTGGCACGCGTCGCACTTTCGCTGGCGCATCCGCACCGTGCTGATTGCCGCTGCGCTGTACATGGTGACTGCGCCCCTGTGGGCCTTTTTGCTGGTGCCTGGCTGGATCGCCTGGACGGCGATTTCGATCTGGTTTCTGTACCGCATCGTCACCGGCTTTGTGGCCATGAACAAGGGCCAAGAGATTGGGGCCGAGGCATGAGCGCTGGGGACACTGGCAACGCTGGCATGCACGATCCGGACTGCATTTTTTGCAAGATTGTGGCCAAACAAATTCCCTCGGGCATTGTGTATGAAGACGATGAAATTTTCGCCTTCCACGATATCCACCCCTGGGCGCCGGTGCACTTCCTGCTGATACCCAAGGTGCATATTCCGTCCATGGCCCAGGTTGGCCCCGCGCACGCGGCACTCTTGGGGCGCATGATGGCCCTGGTACCCAAGCTGGCTTTGGAGCAGGGTTGCAACCCGTATCCAGAAGGCGGCTATCGTATGCTCACGAATACTGGCCGCGAGGGCGGCCAGGAGGTGCAGCATCTGCATTTCCATGTCATGGGCGGACCGCGCCCCTGGTTGCGCGGCTAGTGCCGACTAGAATCTACATCAATCGTTAGGAGTAATTTATGGGTTCGTTTTCTATCTGGCATTGGCTGATCGTGTTGCTCATCGTGGTGATGATTTTCGGCACCAAGAAGCTCAAAAACATGGGCTCGGACCTGGGCGGAGCCGTCAAGGGCTTTAAGGATGGCATGCGTGATGGCACATCGGCTCCTGAAGACAAGCCTGCTGCCCCCAGCCAAGTGGCCAACGCAGCAGCAGCAGCTGAAAAAGACACCATCGACGTGGAAGCACGCCACAAGTCTTGAGCGCTGCTGTCTGCCCCCCGCTGCTGTCTGGCGTTAAACCCGCGTGATCGATCTCGGCATATCCAAGCTGGCGCTCATAGGCGCCGTTGCCTTGCTGGTGATTGGTCCGGAAAAGCTCCCCAAGGTGGCACGCACCGTGGGTACCTTGCTGGGCAAGGCGCAGCGCTATGTGGCCGATGTCAAGGCCGAGGTCAACCGGGCCATGGAGCTGGACGAGTTGAAAAAGATGCGCGACACGGTGGAGAGTGCGGCGCGCGATGTGGGCAACAGCATGCAAACCCACGCCAGTGCGTTTGAAAAATCCTGGTCGGATGACGCACAGTCCCTGCCGTTGGACAGCACGCCCTATGAAGCACCGCCGCCCGCCTACAAGCACCCCGGCAAAAATTGGCGCCTGAAGCAGGGCGCCACACCCAACTGGTATAAGGCGCGCAACGGCGTGCGTACCAAAGCCCTGTCCGGCGCGGCCCGCGTTGCACGTTTTCGTCCCCGCCGCACCAGCTGAGGCTTTTTTGAAACCTGTTCATGGCCTCTGACAATTCCAAGGAAGACGAACTCGCCGGTACCGAGCAGCCCTTTGTGGCGCATTTGGTGGAGCTGCGTGACCGCCTGGTAAAGGCCGCTATTGCAGTGGGCATTGCCGTGGCCATTCTGGCCCTCTACCCCGGCCCGGCCGCGCTTTACGACTTGCTGGCGCAGCCACTGGTGCAATCCCTGCCCAAGGGCGCCACCATGATTGCCACCTCGGTGATCTCGCCCTTTATGGTGCCCCTGAAAATCATGCTGATGGCCGCCTTTTTGCTGGCGCTGCCCTTTGTGCTGTGGCAGATCTGGGCGTTTGTGGCGCCCGGCCTCTATGCCCACGAGAAAAAGCTGGTGCTGCCACTGGTGGTTTCCAGCACCCTGCTGTTTTTTGCCGGGGTGGCGTTTTGCTACTTCTTTGTGTTCGGCAAGGTCTTCAAGTTCATCCAAAGCTTTGCGCCCAAGAGCATTACGGCGGCCCCCGACATCGAGGCCTATCTGGACTTTGTGCTGTCCATGTTCCTGGCCTTTGGGTTGGCCTTTGAGGTGCCGATTGTGGTGGTGGTGCTGGCGCGTATGGGGCTGGTCAGCATTGACAAGCTCAAGAGCTTTCGCAGCTATTTCATCGTCGTCGCCTTTGTCGCAGCGGCCATCGTGACGCCACCCGATGTGGTGTCCCAGCTGGCGCTGGCCATTCCCATGTGCATCCTGTACGAAGTGGGCATTTGGGCGGCGCAAATTTTCATTCGCCATACCCAGGCCCCGGCCGAAGAGGCCACAAAACCGACCACCAGCCAGTCGCCTTGATCAATGGGCCGCGGCCTTCGGTCTGGGCCGCACACCCGGTGTGACGTCCAGCTCCACCTTCTGGCTCTTGCGGTTGATGATGAAGTGGGCTGCACTGCCCGGCTTGAGAGATGCCACCACCGACAGGAGTTGCGTCACGTCGGCAATCTTGCGTTCACCAATCGCCTCAATCACATCGCCCGGCTTCACGCCGGCCTTGGCCGCCGGGCCGTTTTGCAGCACGCCGGTGATGATCACGCCCTGGGTGAGCTTGGTGTTGAAGGTCTCGGCCAGCTCGGGCGACAAATCATTGGGCTCCACGCCAATCCAGCCGCGTGTGACCTGACCGTCTTTCACCAGACCTTCGAGCACCTGTTTGGCCGTGGACACCGGAATGGCAAAGCCAATGCCCATGCTGCCGCCGGAGCGCGAATAAATGGCGGTGTTGATGCCCAGCAGATTGCCATTGGTGTCCACCAGCGCACCGCCCGAGTTGCCGGGATTGATGGCGGCATCGGTCTGGATGAAGTTCTCAAAGGTATTGATGCCCAGCTGGTTGCGCCCCAGCGCGCTGACAATGCCGCTGGTGACGGTTTGGCCCACGCCAAAGGGGTTGCCAATGGCCAGCACCTGGTCACCCACCTGAATCGTGTCAGAGTTGCCCAGCACGATGGTGGGCAGCTTGTCCAGACCGATTTTCAGTACCGCCAGATCGCTGTCCGGGTCGGTGCCCACCACCTTGGCCAGGGTGTGGCGGCTGTCGTTCAGGATGACCTCGATTTCGTCGGCGCCCTCGACCACATGGTTGTTGGTCAGGATGTAGCCGCTCTGGCTGACGATGACGCCGCTGCCTAGCCCACCCTGGGGCTCGTTGCCCTGGTCGCCGTAAAAGAACTTGAACCAGGGGTCGTTGGCATTCGGGTTCTTTTTGGCGGCCTGGCTGGTGCTGATGCTGACCACGGCGGCCGAGGCCTTTTGCGCCGCAATGCGCAGGCTGCCCGGTGGGACTTCACCGGGCGCGGCAGCGGGCGCCTCAAACAGTGCGATGGCGGAACCCACGCTGCCCGGTGCATGGTTCAGCCACTGGGGTTTGAGTGTTGCCACCACGAAATAAGCCGCCAGGAGCACCGTGGCGGTTTGCGAAAAAAGGAGCCAGAGTCTTTTCATAGGCTCAAATTGTAGGCCGCATGGGTTCTGGCAGTGGCTTCGCGGTACATTGCCATTCAGAGTCCACCATGCGCAGCTCAACCCGCCACTTTCAGCCCGACCACCAGGTCATTCACATCCAGCCCCTGGCACAGCGCAAACCCGCCATGGGTGCGCCCTGCAATGGCTGTGGTCTGTGTTGCCTGGCCGAGCCCTGTCCACTGGGTGTGCTGCTGTCGCGCAGCCGCATCGGGCCTTGCAAAGCCCTGCAATGGGATGGGCTTGCGCACCAGTACCGCTGCGGTGCCCTGGGCCCTGCGCGGGCGCCCCAGGCTTGGTCCAGACTGAAGGCGTGGGTGGTGCGCCGCTGGATTGCTGCCGGGGTGGGTTGCGACTGCGATCTGGAACCCGCGCCGTCCGCCACAATGGACGCACCGCTTTCTTCTACTCACGATACGCACCATGATTGAACGCCTGCAGCTTTTGAATACCTTTGACGCCTTGCTGCAGCCCGAGCGGTTCAAGGACTATGGTCCCAATGGGCTGCAGGTCGAGGGGCGGGCGCAGATCGGGAAAATTGTCTCCGGCGTCACCGCCAGTCGGGCGCTGATTGAAGCGGCCGTGGCGGCCCAGGCCGATGCCATCTTCGTCCACCATGGCCTGTTCTGGCGTGGTCATGACGGCTGCGTGACCGGTTGGCTGCGCCAGCGCCTGGGCCTCTTGATGCAGCACAACATCAATCTGTTTGCCTACCACCTGCCGCTGGATGCGCATGCCGAACTGGGTAACAACGCGCAATTGGGTGCCCATTTGGGCTTCAGGGCGCAGACACGTTTTGGTGAGCAGCAATTGGGCTGGCTGGGCGAAGCGCCGGCAGCCATCATGGGCAGCCCGCAGGCCCTGGCCGGCCATATCGAAGCCAGCCTGGGCCGCGCAGTCACCCTGGTGCCCGGCAAGCCGGGTGCCATGCGGCGCGTGGCTTGGTGCACGGGTGGGGCGCAGGGCTTGTTCGAGGATGCGATTGCCGCTGGCGCCGACGTCTTTGTCACCGGTGAGATCTCCGAACCACAGGCGCACTACGCGCGTGAATGCGGTGTCAGCTTCATCGCCTGCGGCCACCATGCCAGCGAGCGCTATGGTGCACCGGCAGTGGCGGCGCACGTGGCCGCGGAACTGGGCCTGGCGCATGTGTTCATTGATATCGATAACCCCGCTTGAGAGACCGCATGCCGAAACTTCCCATTGCCATCACCCTGGGGGATGCAGCAGGCATTGGCCCGGAAATCATTGCCAAAGCCTTTTTGCAACAGCCTGCGCTGTTGCAGGGCTGCTTTGTATGGGGCGATGTGGCGGCAATGCGCCGAGCTTTGTTCGCGTTGCGCGCCCAGGGGGTGTCCTATCCCCTGGCACAGATCGCCAAGCCCCAGGAGGTCTGGGCGGTTCCACCGCACTGCATGCCGGTGTTGCAACAAGGCATGCCACTGGCTGCGGTGGCGCTGGGCCAGGTCAGTGCCGTTGCCGGGGCGTTTGCGGGTGACTGTGTGATGGCTGCCGCGCGTGCCGCCCTACGCGGCGACATTGCCGCGCTGGTTACCGCCCCGCTGCACAAGGAAGCGCTGTCCGCCGCTGGCGAGCCCTACAGCCGCTACCCTGGCCACACCGAAATGCTGCAGGCCATGGCGGCCCAGCATCTGGGCATGGCACCGGGCGCAGTGCCGGTTCGCATGATGCTGGCCAATGACGAGTTGCGCACGGTTCTGGTCAGCATCCACCTGTCGCTGCGCGCCGCCATTGAGGCGGTTACTTTTGAGAATGTGCTGCAGACCTTGTTGATCACCCATGCCTCCTTGCACCGGGTGCTGGGGCGCGCGCCGCGTATTGCTGTGGCCGGTTTGAATCCGCATGCCGGGGAGAGTGGCTTGTTCGGTCGGGAGGAGCTGGAAGTGATTGCGCCGGCCATGCAGGTGGCGGCCCTGCAAGGTTGCCAGGTCAGCGGCCCTTGGGCACCCGATACGGTGTTCATGCGCGCGCGCAAGAAGCCCGGTCAGGAAGCAGAATTCGATGTGGTGGTGGCCATGTACCACGACCAGGGTCTGATCCCGGTCAAATACCTGGGGGTGGAGCAGGGCGTGAACGTCACACTGGGCTTGCCACTGGTGCGGACCAGTCCGGACCATGGCACGGCTTTTGACATTGCCGGCAGCGGCCGGGCCGATCCGTCCAGCCTGCTGCAGGCGGTCCGGATGGCGCGGGCCTTGGTGGCCGAAACGGGCAATTTGCCGCCGGGCCGTCCCCAGGCAAATTAGGAGGCCTACTTGCGCAGGCTGTCGCGAATTTCGCGCAGCAACACCACGTCTTCTGGCGTAGCATCGGGTGCGGCTTCCACCACAGGTTCTGCCTTTTTGAGGCGATTGAGTTGCTTGACCATCATGAACACGATGAAGGCCAGAATCGCGAAGTTCACGGCGATGGTGATGAAGTTGCCGTAGGCAAACACGGGCACGCCGGCCTTCTTCAAGCCGGCCAAGGTGGCCTCGGTGCCTGCGGGAATGCTGCCCAGCACCACAAACATATTGGAAAAGTCCACCTTGCCAATCACGGCGCCGACGATGGGCATGAACAAATCCGCCACCACGGAGTCGACGATCTTGCCAAAGGCACCGCCAATGATCACACCAACGGCCAGATCAACGGCATTGCCTTTGACTGCAAATTCCTTGAACTCTTGCATCATTCCCATATCAACCCCTTATTTTTGAACAAAACGATAGTGTAGTGCGACCGAGTCTGGCCTCCGACTGACGCCGGGCTGACCAAATTGCTGGTTGGCGGTCAGTTACAATCGCCGTTTGCCCATAGTTGTGATGTTCATTGAGGATTCTCATGAGTGAAACCCTAGTCGACACCAAATCGATCGACGCCAGTAAACGTACCTGGATGATCATGTCTGGTTGTGCCGGTGCAGTTGGCGGTATTGCCGTCGCCGTTCCCTTTGTTAGCACCTTCCAACCGTCGGAGCGTGCCAAGGCCGCCGGCGCTGCTGTCGAGGTGGACATTGCCGCCATCAAGCCCGGTGAAAAACTCACCGTGGAATGGCGCGGCAAGCCGGTCTGGATCGTGCGCCGCACGCCAGAACAAATTGCAGTCCTGACCAAGCTGGATCCACAGTTGGCGGATCCCAAATCCGAGCGCAAGCGCGGCGAGCAGACGCCCGAATACGCGCTCAACGAAGGCCGCTCCATCAAGCCCGAGTTCTTCGTGGCCGTGGGCATTTGCACCCACCTGGGTTGCTCGCCTTCGGACAAGTTCACGCCCGGCCCGCAAGCCTCGTTGCCGGATGATTGGCAAGGCGGCTTTCTGTGCCCCTGCCATGGCTCCACCTTCGACCTGGCAGGGCGCGTCTTCAAGAACAAGCCCGCGCCAGACAACCTCGAAGTGCCGCCGCATATGTACCTGTCCGACAGCAAGCTGCTGATTGGCGAAGACAAGAAAGCCTGAGGACACAGAACATGGCGACATTCAAGGAAATCTCTCCCAACGCGTCTGCTGGTGCCAAGGTCACGAACTGGTTTGAAAACCGTTTCCCCACCGCCTTCGATGCCTACAAGGTTCACATGTCGGAGTACTACGCTCCGAAGAACTTTAACTTCTGGTACATCTTTGGTTCGCTGTCGCTGCTGGTGCTGGTGATCCAGATCGTCACCGGCATCTTCCTGGTGATGCACTACAAGCCCGATGCCGCCCTGGCCTTCGGCTCGGTCGAGTACATCATGCGCGACGTGCCCTGGGGCTGGTTGATCCGCTACATGCACTC
>JAYVNF010000154.1:0-17192 GCA_043758575.1 Rhodoferax sp. | reverse complement strand
CAGCAGCACCGTGGCGCCCAGCATCAGGGCGGCCACCACGCCGCCTATCGTGAGCCAGCCCGAGTCGCCGGCTGCGCTTTCGACCTGCTCCGGGTTATAGCGCCGGTTCCATTTTTCTGCGTCCATCAAACCGTAGACGATGGCGGTGAGAGAAGAGGCGGCGACGCTAAAACCAATCCAGGGAATCAGCACCCAGCTGGCATGGTCATCGAGTCCAATTTCTCGGGCGCGCAGCACGCCGTATGCGCCTATCAGGGTGGGAATCAGCTGCAGCCAGGACAGGCTGTCAAAGCGGCGCAGCAGATAGAGCCGGTGCAGTCCAACGGGGCCAGTGAACAGGGTGAGCCAGACGGCCACGGTTTTATTTTTCATTGGCCGAATTATGCCGAGCGAAACCGGTCAAATGACTTAAGCCGGTGCCGTGCTGTCGCCAGCGCCCAGCGCGCACTCCATTAGCACCACGTCCAGCCAGCGCTCGAACTTCCAGCCGCAGCTGCGCAGCACGCCCACCTGCTCGAAGCCGCAGCTGCGGTGCACACCGACCGAACCCAGGTTGCTGGAGTCACCAATCACCGCAATCAGCTTGCGCACGCCGCAGCGCTCGGCCTGGGCCATCAACTCCGCCAGCACCAGGCGGCCCAGGCCCCGTCCGGCAGCGGCAGGCGCCAGGTAAATCGAGTCCTCGGCGGAGAAGCGGTAAGCCGGGCGCGGCTTGAACCAGTTGCAGTAGGCAAAGCCGATCACCCCGCTGGCATCTTCCAGCACCAGGTAGGGCAGGCCTTTGGCCAGCACGTCGGCGCGCCGCGCCGCCATGTCCTTCTCATCGGGTGGTGTGGTCTCGAAGGTTCCGGTGCCATGCAGCACGTGGTGGCTGTAAATGGCAGTGATTGCAGGGATGTCGGAATCGGCCGCAGGACGAATTGTGGTCATGGTTGCAGAAAAAGATATAATGGAGAGCTATTCAAAGTGTCACTGTCCGGGTGGTCAGTTGCGTGTCTCAAACTTTGAATAAATTATTGGCCGGATATTTTTATCGGTCACCCAAAGGATAAACCATGGTCGTCATTCGACTTTCTCGCGGCGGTGCAAAAGCACGTCCCTTCTTCAACATTGTGGTGGCTGACAAGCGCACCCGCCGTGATGGCCGTTTCATTGAGCGCATCGGTTTTTACAACCCGATCGCCACTGCCAACGAAGAAAGCATCCGCATTGCACAAGACCGCCTGACCTACTGGCGCGGTGTCGGTGCCCAAGCTTCCCCCACGGTGGAACGCCTGATCAACCAAGCTGCCAAAAAAGCAGCCGTAGTCGCAGCCTAAATCGGCCGCGGGAATAGGCGGACCAGGCCTTGCGCCTGGTTTGCTTTTTTCCATTGCCAGACTTGTTCTCCAGACGATTGCCAGACACTCCCATGATTGCCGGACTAGCAGCTGCTGACATGCCAGCGGATGCCATCGAGGTCGGCAGGATCGCTGATGCCTGGGGCGTCAAGGGCTGGTTCAAGGTCCTGCCCCATAGCGCCAATCCCGAGGCGCTTTTTTCTTCCAAAAGCTGGTATCTGTTGCCCACCGAACGGGGGCAAAAGACCTTTGACGGCTGTGCACGCCTGCAAGTCAAGGAAGCCAAGGAACATTCCGCCACCATCGTGGCTACGGCCCAGGACGTACTGGACCGCACGGCTGCCGAGGCATTGCGCGGTGCGCGCATCTTCGTGTCCCGTGCCAGTTTCCCCGCCGCCGCCGAAGACGAGTACTACTGGGTCGACCTGATCGGCCTGGACGTGGTGAATCGCCAGGACGAAGCCCTGGGTGTCGTCAAGGAGCTGCTATCCACCGGAGCGCAGACCGTGCTGGTGCTTGAATACAGCGCCGAAGACGGCAAGCCGCAGGAACGCATGATTCCCTTTGTCTCCGCCTACGTGGACAAGGTGGATTTGAAAGCTCGCCGTATTCTGGTGGACTGGCTGCAAGACTATTGACGCAATAAGCCATGCGCTTTGATGTCGTCACGATTTTTCCCGAACTGTTTGCGCCCTTCCTGACGTCGGGCATCACGCGCCGGGCCTACGAGAGCGCTCAGGTCGATGTGCAGTTCAGCAATCCTCGGGACTTTGCCACTGGTACTTACCGCCGCATAGACGACCGCCCCTTTGGTGGCGGCCCCGGCATGGTGATGATGGCCGAGCCGTTGGCGCAGTCCATTGCCCATATCCGCAGCCAGCGCGTTGAGGCGGCGCCGGTGGTGCTGTTCTCACCGATTGGCCGTGTCATGGACCACGTACTGGTCAGCGAGTTTTCCAGTGGTCCTGGCGCCATCCTGCTGTGCGGCCGCTATGAGGGGCTGGACCAGCGCTTCATCGATACCCATGTGGATCTGCAGATCAGCCTGGGCGACTTTGTCTTGTCGGGTGGCGAGATTGCGGCCCTGGCCTTGCTGGACAGCGTGGCGCGCCTGCAGCCCGGTGTTTTGTCGGACCCCGAGAGCCACCAACAGGACAGCTTCAATCCGGCTCTGGACGGCCTGCTCGATTGCCCGCACTACACCCGGCCCGAGGTCTGGGAGGGGCGGGCAACACCCGAAGTGCTGCTGTCGGGCCACCATGTGAATATCGAACGCTGGCGGCGTGAGCAAAGCCTGGCCCTGACCGCACGCCAGCGGCCCGATCTGCTGGAGCGGGCCCGCGCGGCGGGGCTCTTGAGCAAGCAGGACGAGCGCTTTCTGGCCAGTCTGTAAACCCTTGCTATAATGGCAGGGTAACCGATCCTCTGGCCGACCAGGCATGCTTCCTTTATGGAAACCATGATTGCCATCAATCCCGATGGCGGTGTGTCCAAGATCACAAGGAAAATCATGAACCTCATCCAGATTCTCGAGCAGGAAGAAATCGCCCGCCTCGGAAAAACCATCCCCTCTTTTGCCCCTGGCGACACAGTTATCGTGAACGTCAACGTGGTTGAAGGCACCCGCAAGCGCGTGCAGGCTTACGAAGGCGTTGTGATTGCCAAGCGCAATCGCGGCCTCAACAGCGGCTTCATCGTGCGCAAGATCTCCAGCGGCGAAGGCGTGGAGCGTACGTTCCAAACCTACAGCCCCCTGATCGCCAGCATCGAAGTCAAGCGCCGCGGTGACGTGCGCCGTGCCAAGCTGTACTACTTGCGTGACCGCAGCGGCAAGTCGGCACGTATCAAGGAAAAGCTGCCAGCCAAGAAGACTGCAGCCGTCGCCGTATAAATCTGCGACGCCGTCTTCCTAAAAGCCGCCCCAGTCTTGCACTGTGGCGGTTTTTTTTCGGCTGGCGTTGTCGCCACTCCATCGCGCCGCCCCATCTTTTTTCTTCTCAATTTCCGTGGCTCTTCCTCCTTCGTTTGATCCTAGAGAAGTGCCGGTGCACGCAGTGGACCGGCACCTGCCCCTGCCCCTGGCGGCAAGTCTGCGACCAGAGGCGATTGCTGCGCGCTTTGCCCGGCAACACGCTTGGGAGCCCGAGCTGCGCAAAGAGACCAAGTTCATTGACCGCGCGCCGGTCCATGCCTCGGTTCTGATTCCCCTGGTGCAAAGAGCGCAGCTGCAGGTGCTGTTGACGCTGCGCCCCACACACATGAACAGCCACTCCGGCCAGATTGCTTTTCCCGGCGGCAAGGCCGACCCGGAAGATGCGGATGCGGTGGCCACCGCCCTGCGCGAGGCCCGGGAAGAGGTGGGCCTGGAGGCGGAGTTTGTGCAGGTGATTGGCAGCCTGCCGGTTTACACCACCGGCAGCGCCTTTATCGTGACCCCGGTGGTCGCCCTGGTGCAGCCGGGTTTCCATTTGCGGCCCAATGCCGACGAAGTGGCCGACGTGTTCGAAGTGCCGCTAGCCTTTCTGATGGACCCGGCCAACCACCGCCACCATGTGGTGGACTTTGCCGGCGAGCAGCGCCACTGGCTGTCCATGCCCTACATGGAGGGGGTGACCGAGCGATTCATCTGGGGCGCAACAGCGGGCATGTTGCGCAACCTTTACCGTTTTTTGCTGGACTGAGCTGGGTATGATGATTCCATGAGTTTTATCTCGATTCTTTTTGCCTTGCTGCTGGAGCAGGCCAGGCCGCTGTCGCAGCTCAATCCGGTGCATAACACCAACCGCGGTTGGGTGCGCTGGATCGTGCGCAACTTCGATGCCGGCAAGACCCACCACGGCTGGCTGACCTGGGCACTGGCCGTGGTTTTCCCCGCTCTACTGGCTTGCGGTATTTACTGGCTGTTGGTCTGGTCGCTGGGCTGGGTGGCGGCCGTGATCTGGAACATCGCCGTGCTCTATGTGACCCTGGGTTTTCGCCAGTTCAGCCACCACTTCACCCTGATTCGCGATGCCCTGTATGCCAGCGACGAAGTGTTGGCGCGCCAGAAGCTGGCTGAGTGGATGCGCATGGACGCCAGCGAGCTGCCGCGCAGCGAAATCGTACGCCATGTGGTGGAGTATTCGGCGCTGTCCGCACACCGCCATGTGTTTGGCGTGCTGGCCTGGTACTCGGTGCTGGCGGCCCTGGGCCTGGGGCCGGCGGGTGCCGTGTTCTACCGCATTGCAGAGTATGTGGGACGGTTTGTGAACCGGCCACTGCGCCCCACCAGCACCGGCGTGAGTGCGGCCCTGCAGGCCAGCGCCAACCGAGCCTGGTATGTGACCGATTGGGTGCCGGTGCGTCTGACCGCCCTGGGCTTTGCCTTTGTCGGCAGCTTTGAAGAGGCGGTAGACAGCTGGCGCCAGTACGCCGCCCGCTATCCCGATGACAACGATGGCGTGGTGCTGGCCGCCACCGCTGGTGCCATCAATGTGCAGCTGGGCGACCCGGAGCAGGGTGGCCAGGGTCCTGAGCCGCAGGTGGTGCACTTGCGTGCCTTCGTCGGCCTGGTCTGGCGCACCGTGGTGATGTGGATGGTGATCCTGGTGCTGCTGTCTTTGGCGCGCTTGCTGGGCTAGCTGCCAGCCACCTGAGGCAGGCGACAGTGGGGGCCTGTTTCGCCGCCGGGCCGCCCCAAGGCGAAATGCGCCCCCTTGGGGGGCAGGGCGCCACACGAAGTGGGCAACCGTGGGGGCCCAAGTTCAGTAGCGTTTTTGCGATAGCTCGGCAAACAGATCGCCGTAAATCTTGAAGCGGTTGGCGCTGATGGCGCGCACCCCTGCAGCCTGTGTGGCGCGCAGCACGCCACAACCTGGTTCATGCAAATGCGTGCAGTTATAGAACTTGCAGTCACCCGCCTGTGCCTTGATGTCAGGCATCAGGCTGGCTAGGTGCATGGGCTCCAGGTGGTGCAGGCCGAATTCCTGAAAACCGGGTGAGTCAATCACCGCCGTGGTCTTGGCCGCGTCCACCCAGTACAGGCTGGTGCTGGTGGTGGTGTGCTTGCCCGAATTCAGGGCGGTGGAAATTTCATTGGTCAGCACCTGTGCACCGGGCAGCAGGCGGTTGATGAAGGTGCTTTTGCCGGAGCCCGATGGTCCCAGAATCAGCGTGGTCTTGCCCTGCAACAGGGGCAACAGCGCCTCCAGTTCGGTGGCGGCAATGCCCTGGTCCTTGGGCTTCAAGGCCAGCGGCACCACGCTGTAACCCATGTCCCGGTACACACCCATACGCGCCCAGGCGCGGCCGAAGGGTTCCTTCAGATCGCTCTTGTTCAGGGCGATGATGGGCTTGATTTTTTCCGCCTCTGCGGCAATCAGGGCACGCGAGAGCTGGCTCTCGGAAAACTCGGGCTCGGCGGCAATCAGCACCAGCACCTGGTCCAGGTTGGCGGCGAAGGACTTGGTGCGGATTTCGTCCTGGCGGTAGAACAGGTTTTTGCGCTCCAGCACTTTCTCTATGGTGCCTTCGTCTTCGGTGGCCTGCCACAGCACCCGGTCGCCGACCACGGTCTGGCTTTTCTTGCCGCGCGGGTGGCAGATCAAACGCCGGCCGTCGGGTGTTTCCACCAATACGTGGCGGCCGTGTCCGGCCACAACCAGGCCGGGTTCCAAAGTGGGATTTGCCAAGTGCTAGAGGTCTCTTGAAGTCGTGGGGGCTTGCAGCGCATTGACCAGGGCGGCGCAGGCAAAGTCGGTCTGGGTGATGCCCTGCACATCGTGGGTGTTGAAACGCACGCTGCAACTGCCGTAGTTCACCACGATTTCGGGATGGTGGTCCTGCTGCTCGGCAATAAAAGCCACCGCATTCACAAAGGACATGGTGCGCAGGAAGTTCTTGAAAGGGAAGGTCTTTTCAATTGCTACATCGGCGCCGTCGCCATGCAGCTTCCAGCCATCCAGCTTGGCCAGGCTGGCAATCACCTGCGTGGCACTGAGGACCTGGCGCAGCGGGCGCGGCAAGGTTGTTGATGGGGTGGTGGCTGGGGCGGCGGCTGTTGCGGGTGCAGGGGATTCGGACATGGTGGTTCCCGTAGAAAAAAATCAGCTGATGGCAGGGCTGGCCTGCATGCGTCCCAGGCGTTCGCTGGCCGGCGGATGCGAGTAGTAGAACTTGACATAGACCGGGTCGGGCGTCAGGGTGGAGGCATTGTCCTTGTAGAGCTTGAGCAGGGCCGAGGCCAGATCCGCGCCGCTGGTTTGCGCCACGGCATAGGCATCGGCCTCGAACTCGTGCTTGCGCGAGAGTTGCGCAAACAGCGGGCCTAAAAACGTGCTGAACAGGGGCAGCACCATCATGAACAGCAGCAGGGCCAGGGCGTCGTTGGCGCCGCGCAAATTGGGGATCACGCCCAGGCCGGTATAAAACCAAGCCTGTCCGCTGAGCCAACCCAAGAGGGCGAAGCCTAAAAGGCTGAGGGCAAACATGGACACGATGCGTTTCAAGATGTGGCGGTGCTTGAAATGCCCCAGCTCATGGGCCAGCACGGCATCCACTTCGCCGGGAGACAACTGGGCCAGCAGGGTGTCGTAAAACACCACGCGCTTGGAGGCACCAAAGCCGGTGAAATAGGCATTGGCGTGGGCACTGCGCTTGCTGCCGTCCATGACAAAAAAGCCCCTGGAGGTGAAGCCGCAGCGCGCCATCAGCTGCGTCACGCGGTCCTTGAGTTCAGCGTTGTCCAGTGGCTGGAATTTGTTGAACCAGGGTGCAATCAGTGTGGGGTAGAGCAGCAGCGCCAGCAGGTTAAAGCCCATCCACACGCACCAGGTCCACAGCCACCACAAAGCGCCGGTGGCACCCATCATCCACAGCACCAGGGTGGCCAGGGGCACGCCGATGACGGCGCCCAGCAACAGCGACTTCAGCAGGTCCTGCAGCCAGAGCTTGGGCGTGGTCTTGTTGAAGCCAAAGCGTTGCTCAATGACAAAGGTCTTGTACAGCGTAAATGGCAGGTCGATCACGGAACCGATCGTGGTGAAGGCGAAGAGCAAGGCCACCTGCTGACCCAGGCCAGGCGGTAACCATTGCAGCAGCGTCTGGTTGAGCCAGGACAGGCCGCCCAGCAGCGTCCAGGCCAGCAGCACCACGGCACCCCAGGCCAGCTCCAGCATGCCAAAGCGGGCCTGCACCACGGTGTAGTCGGCCGCCTTTTGGTGTGCCTGCAGGGTGATCTGGCTGGCAAAGGCGGCAGGCACCTGGTCGCGGTGCTGCGCCACATGGCGGATTTGGCGTGTGGCCAGCCAGAATTTCAGCAGCAGGCCGGCCACCAGGGCCACTGCAAAGACTAGGGACATCACAAAGGAAAATTGGCTAAACAGGGATGCATCGTTCATGGCGGCTGAGTTTAGGCCATCGGCGACAATGGCGGCATGGCTGCATCCAACACCCCTTTGAGCAAATCCGATAAAAACCTGGTCTGGCTGGACTGCGAGATGACCGGTCTGGACCCGGAACGTGAACGCATCATCGAGATCGCCGTGATCGTCACCAGCCCGGACCTGGCGGTGCTCGTCGAAGGCCCGGTGTTCGCCATCCACCAAAGCACGGCCTTGCTGGACCAGATGGACGCCTGGAACAAGGGCACGCACGGCAAAAGCGGGCTGATCGACAAGGTCAAGGCTTCCACCGTGACGGAAGAGCAGGCCCAAGACGAATTGATCGCCTTTTTGGGCCAATACGTGAAAGCCAACGGCTCACCCATGTGCGGCAACTCCATAGGCCAGGACCGGCGCTTTCTGGTCAAGTACATGCCCAAGCTGGAAGCCTTTTTCCACTACCGCAATCTGGACGTCAGCACCTTGAAGGAGCTGTCCAAACGCTGGAAGCCCGAGGTCTATGCCTCCTTCAAAAAGCAGCAGCGCCATACCGCACTGGCCGATGTGCACGAGTCGATTGATGAACTCGTGCACTACCGCGAACATTTTCTGAAGCTCTGAAGGCAGCTTGCCCCCACCTGCCTGTGGGCTAAAAAAACCTCAGTCTTCGTGCATGCCTGAGGTTTTGACGATGGGCGCCAGACGGGCTTTTTCAGCAGCCAGGAATTTCACAAAATCGGCGCGGCTTCCACCCATGGGGTCTATGCCCTGCGGGATCAGGCGTGCGCGCAGCTCACTTGACTTGAGCGCCGTGTCCACCGCGCGGTTCATTTTTTCCAGAATCTCTTCGGGCGTGCCCTTGGGCGCGAAGATGCCCGACCAGTGGCCAATCATGACATTGGGAAAGCCCAGCTCCGTGGCCGTGGGAATATCCGGTATGGCGGCAATGCGCCGGCTCCAGGTGGAGGTCAGGGGGCGCAGCTTGCCGCCCTTGATTTGCGGCAGCACCACAGCCGTGGCCTCGGAGGTGGCATCCACCTGCTTGCTGATCACCGCCACCATACCTTCTGCGCCGCTCTTGTAGGGAATGATCTGGAACTTGGCGCCGGTCTTGAGCTGCAGCATCTCGCCCACAAAGTGTGGTGTGCTGCCGGTGCCGGCGGTAGAAAAGTTGATGCCTTGCGGCGTTTTGGACGCGGCAATCAGTCCCTTGAGGTCCTTGATGGGCGAGTCCACCGGCACCACGATGATGGAGGGGCTGACCGCCAGCAGGGCCACCGGCACCAGGTCCTCGGGCTGGTAAGGCATTTTTGCCTTGATCAGCGAGTTGGTGATCACGCCGGCCGCCGGTGTGAGAAAGGTGTAGCCATCGGGCGCGGCCTTGGCCACCAGGTCGGCACCTATGACCGAACCCGCGCCGGGCTTGTTGTCCACGATGATGGGCTGGCCCAGCTGCTTGGAGGCCGCCTCGGCTACGGCCCGTGCCACCAGGTCATTGGCGCCGCCCGGGCCAAAGGGCACGACAAAGTGGATGGGCTTGGAGGGCCAGGTGTCGGCTGCGCAGTTCAGCGCACAGGCTGCCAGCAGCAGGGCGCTGGCGACTTTGGGCAGGGCATGGGTCAGCGTGGACAAGGGGCGCGTCATTCGGTGGTATTCCATTCAATGGGAGGGCGGCCAAGGCAGGAGGCTTGGCGCTGGCCCAAACCGCAAGCGTATCACTTGCCCCAACAAACGATTAGGTAGAAACCCGAATCCATGCCATAATCGAAGGCTGCGCTACAAGCTGTAGCCAGTTTGCACATCTCCCTTCATTCACCGGACCCCCACTACATGGGGTCCTAAGCACTGAGAACCCCGATGCGGGTCAGAGCAGGTTCCGTTTGATGGTTGATGTTTTTTAACCATTGACGGAGCAGCCGCACAACCTGCGGCGTTCGCGTGTGAGAAAAAATATGACTGACGCTTTTGAAGTGACAGGCGAATTCGCGCCTGCCGAAAACTTTTCCGCCCCCCTGGACACCAACCTTGAGGCTGTTTCTTCCGTAGAAGCCGTGGCCGAAGTGGTTGCCGATGTGCCCGAAGCCCCCAACGGCTTTGTGGAACTGGGCCTGGCCCGTGAACTGGTGATGGCGGTGAAGGACCTGGGTTACACCCAGCCCACCACCGTGCAGATGAAGACCATTCCCCTGGCACTGCCCTCCGCTGTGGAAGGCCAAAAGGCTGGCTACATCGACCTGATGGTCTCCAGCCAGACCGGTAGCGGCAAGACCGCCGCCTTCCTGTTGCCCGTGCTGCACACCCTGCTGGCCCAGCAAGCTGCTGCTGAAACCGCCGAACGCGAAGAGTTCGAAGCCGCTACCGCCGCCGCACTGGCCGCCGGCCAGCCCGCACCCAAGCGCCCCAAGCGCAAGGACCCGACCAGCCAGCGCAACTTCAAGGCCGCCACCCCTGGCGCCCTGATCGTTTGCCCGACCCGCGAACTGGCCCAGCAAGTGGCCCATGACGCCATCGACTTGGTGCAACATTGCCGTGGTCTGCGCGTTGCCAACATCGTGGGCGGCATGCCGTACCAGCTGCAAATCGCCAAGCTTCAAAACGCCGACCTGGTGGTGGCCACGCCGGGCCGTCTGCTGGACCTGCAACGCTCGCAGCAAATCAAGCTGGACCAGGTGCAATTCCTGGTGGTGGACGAGGCCGACCGCATGCTGGACCTGGGCTTCTCCGACGACCTGGCTGAAATCAACCAGCTCACGATAGACCGCAAACAGACCATGATGTTCAGCGCCACCTTTGCGCCGCGCATCCAGCAACTCGCTGCCCGCGTGATGCGCGAACCTCAGCGCGTGACCATCGACAACCCGCAGGAAAAACACGTCAACATCAAGCAGGTGCTGTTCTGGGCCGATAACGCCCACCACAAGCGCAAGCTCTTGGACCACTGGCTGCGTGACACCAGCATCAACCAGGCGATTGTGTTTGCCAGCACCCAGATCGAGTGCGACGGCTTGGCCAACGACCTGCAACAAGAAGGCTTCTCGGCCGTGGCCCTGCACGGTGCGCTCAGCCAAGGCCTGCGTAACCGCCGCCTGATGGCCTTGCGCCAAGGCCAGGTGCAAATCCTGGTGGCAACCGATGTGGCCGCACGCGGTATTGACGTGCCCACCATCAGCCACGTGTTCAACTTCGGTCTGCCCATGAAGGCCGAGGATTACACCCACCGCATTGGCCGTACCGGCCGCGCCGGCCGCGATGGCCTGGCCATCACCTTTGCCGAAATGCGCGACCGCCGCAAGATTTTCGACATCGAAGCCTACACCCGCCAGCCCATCAAGGCCGAAGTGGTGCCCGGCCTGGAGCCACAGCAGCGCCAGCCCGATGCCCGTGCGCCCAGCAGCTTTGGCGGCCGTGGACGCTTTGAAGGCAACGGCGGTGGCGGTGGTGGCGGACGTGACCGCAAGTTTGCAGGCGGCGGCGCCCGTGAAGGCTTCAGCTACGAGCGCAAGGGTGGTTTCAACGACCGCTTTGCCCAGCACGGCGCACCCGCACCCCGTGGTGACTTTGCCCCGCGCGCTGACTTTGCGCCCCGTGGCGACAGCCGTCCTCCCCGTGGCGACTTCGCCCCGCGTGGCGATGCACCTCGCGGTGACTTCGCACCCCGTGGCGATTTCGCTCCTCGCGGTGACTCGCGTCCCCCTCGTGGTGACTTTGCCCCCCGCGGCGATTTCGCTCCCCGTGGTGACAGCCGTCCTCCCCGTGGCGATTTCAACGCGCCGCGCGGTGACTTCGCTCCCCGTGGTGATGCACCGCGTGGCGACTTCGGTCCCCGCAAGGACTTTGGCGCACCCCGTGGTGACTTCGGTGCACCGCGCGGCAAGCCTGCCTTTGTCAAGCCCGGTAACGGCGGCAAGGTGTTTGTGCCCCGCGATGCCAAGAAGCGCGCAAGCCGCCCAGACTGACCTTTGCTGAACGCTTGAATGCAAAAAGCCCCGCAGGAAACTGTGGGGTTTTTTTGTTTAGTGCAGAGAAGGAGTGCTCACTCCATGCCGTTGCGCCTGGCCAACTCCACAAACAATGCAGACTGGTCCAGCTCGGCATCGCCATGGGCCACACCTTCTGCATAGAGCTGCTCCAGCGCTGCCGTAATCGGCGCATCAAAGCCCATCTCAGCAGCCGTGCTGAGCGCGTTTCGCATGTCCTTGAGCTGCACGTTCATGCGCCCACGCGGCGCAAAGTCGCGCTCCACCATGCGCTGGCCATGCACCTGCAGAATTCGGCTGTCTGCAAAACCGCCCGTGATGGCGGCCTTCACCAGGGCCATGTCGGCGCCACCTTTTTCGCACAGCAGCAAGGCCTCGGCCACGGCGCCTATGGTGATGCCCACAATCATCTGGTTCGCCAGCTTGGCCAACTGGCCCGAGCCGCAGGGGCCGACCAGAGTAGGGCGTCCCAGCACGCCGAGCAGCGCCTGCGCCTTGTCAAAATCTTCCGCAGCACCCCCAGCCATGATGGCCAGCGTGCCCTGCTCGGCCCCAATCGTGCCGCCGGACACTGGCGCATCCAGGTAGCGCAGGCCCAGGGCCTGCAGCCGTGCGCCATGGTCGCGTGCCTCGGCCGGTTTGATGGAGGACATGTCTACCAGCAGGGCACCGGCCTGCATGGCCGCTGCCGCACCTTGGTCAAACAGCACCTGCGCCACCACCGCGCCGTTGTCCAGCATGGTGATGACCACTTCGGCGTCCTTGACGGCATCTGCAGGCAAGGCATGCACGCTGGCGCCTAAGGGCCGTAGGCGCTCGGCTTTCTCCGGGCTGCGGTTCCAGGCGTGGACGGTGTGGCCCGCTTCGCACAGTCGACAGGCCATGGGAAAACCCATCAGCCCAATTCCCAAAACGGCGATGCGCATGGGCTTACATCAACAGGTGTTCGCCGGCGTTATCCCCGCCCAGAGTGACGTAGTTCACCTTGCGGATGTCCATCAGCTTCTTGCCGCCCGAGTAGCTGATGGAACTTTGCACGTCCTGCTCCATCTCAATCAGTGTGTCGGACAGTTTGCCCTTGATGGGTTCCAGAATGCGTTTGCCTTCCACGTGCTTGTATTCGCCCTTGTTGAAGTCACTGGCCGAGCCGTAGTATTCCTTGAACATTTCGCCATCGACTTCCACGGTCTTGCCGGGCGACTCTTCGTGGCCTGCGAACAGGGAACCAATCATCACCATGGAGGCGCCAAAGCGGATGCTCTTGGCAATGTCACCGTGGTTGCGGATCCCGCCGTCGGCAATGATGGGCTTGGTGGCCACGCGGGCACACCATTTGAGCGCGCTGAGCTGCCAGCCGCCCGTGCCAAAGCCGGTCTTGAGCTTGGTGATGCAGACCTTGCCGGGGCCCACGCCGACCTTGGTGGCGTCTGCGCCCCAGTTTTCCAGGTCAATCACTGCTTCGGGCGTTGCCACATTGCCGGCAATGACGAAGCTGGCAGGCATTTTTGCCTTGAGGTACTCAATCATGTTCTTCACGCTGTCGGCATGTCCATGGGCGATGTCGATGGTGATGTATTCGGGCACCAGGCCTTTGGCAACCAGTGTGTTCACGGTGTCGTAGTCGGGCTTTTTCACGCCCAGCGAGATGGATGCGTACAAGCCCTTGGCGTGCATGTCGGCGGTGAACTGGACGTTGTCCAGGTCAAAGCGGTGCATCACATAGAAGTAGTTGTTTTGCGCCATCCAGATGCAAATGGTTTCGTCCACCACTGTCTTCATGTTGGCTGGCACCACGGGCAGGCGGAATTTGCGGCCTCCCAGTTCTACCCCGGCGTCACATTCCGAGCGGCTTTCCACGCGGCATTTGCGTGGCAAGAGAAGGATGTTGTCGTAGTCAAAAATTTCCATGGTTCCAAGCTCCGGTCAAAAGTGTCAGTCAGTCTTCTGTTTGGGCGCTTGGAATGGAGCAGGCAAAAAAATACCGGCTCCCAATTGCTTGGGCCCGGTGATTGATTTTACGCGCTGGTCTTTGGTTGGGTCATACGGTATTTGTTTTTTTCCTCGGCCTGGGTTTTTCTTATGCGGGGATTTTGTATTTCAGGCGGCCGGGTGTGTCTCGCCGCGAGCGGGTATGCCGGGGGCCTCATGGTGCCAAACGCGCACAAATCGGCCCCCGGCACACCCACTCACGGCGAATAGTCGCGTTGTGGCTTGCCCACGGGGGTACCAATACCAGACGCAAAGTGGTTGGTAACCGCAATCGCAACCGCCAGTGACAGAGACAAGTCAACGTGTTGCCAGCTGTAGCTGTGCAGCGAGCGCGACCACGAGCGAAATGACTTGGTATTTTGGTTTTGACGCAGGCACACCAACACGCAACGCGCAGAGGGGCCGGGTATCGGAGCGGCCGATTTGTGCGCGTTTGGCACCATGAGGCCGCCCCGATACCCGGCTCCTCTGCCGCCCACACAGCAGGCGCGTTTGAACCCTCCTGCAACCCACACGGCAGGCACAGTTAAAACCTCGCTGAAGCCCACACAGCAGAAGATGGAAGTTGCGCTGGCCTGCAGCTTCCTACAATCAAGCCATGTCCCTTTTTACACCGCCCGAAGCCGCCACCGATTCCCCCTTGCTCAGGACCTTGAACCCAGAGCAGCGCGCCGCTGTGACCCTGCCGGCTGAACACGCCTTGATCCTGGCAGGCGCCGGCTCCGGCAAGACCCGGGTGCTCACCACCCGCATCGCCTGGCTGCTACAAAACGGCCACGTCACGCCGGGTGGCATCCTGGCTGTCACCTTTACCAACAAGGCCGCCAAGGAAATGATGACGCGGCTCTCCAGCATGCTGCCGCTCAATGTGCACGGCATGTGGATAGGCACCTTCCACGGCCTGTGCAACCGCTTCCTGCGCTCGCACTTCAAGATGGCCAACCTGCCGCAAAGTTTTCAAATTCTGGACACACAAGACCAGCTCTCGGCCATCAAGCGCCTGTGCAAACAGAACAATGTCGACGCCGAACGCTTTCCTCCTAAAGAATTGCAGTGGTTCATCTCCGGCTGCAAGGAAGACGGCCAGCGCCCCGCCAATGTGGAAGCGCGCGACGAGGAAACCCGGCGCAAGGTCGAGCTCTACCAGCTCTACGAAGAACAATGCCAGCGCGAAGGCGTGGTCGACTTCGGCGAACTCATGCTGCGCGCCTATGAGCTGCTGCGCGATAACGACCCCATTCGCGAACACTACCAGCGCCGCTTTCGCCATATCCTGATTGACGAGTTCCAGGACACCAACCGCCTGCAGTACGCCTGGATCAAGATTCTGGCCGGCCAAGGTGCCGACGCCTCGCCCGACACCCCGGGCGGCGCCGTGATTGCCGTGGGCGACGACGACCAGAGCATCTACGCCTTTCGCGGTGCGCGCGTGGGCAATATGGCCGACTTCGTGCGCGAATTCAATGTGCAGCACCAGATCAAGCTGGAGCAGAACTACCGCAGCTACAGCAACATCCTGGATTCGGCCAACGCCCTGATCAGCCACAACGGCAACCGCCTGGGCAAAAACCTGCGCACCGACCAAGGCCCCGGCGAGCCGGTGCGTGTTTATGAATCCCCCAGCGACTACGCCGAGGCGCAGTGGATGGTGGACGAGATGAAGCAGCTGGTGCGTGAGGGCATGGATCGAAAAGAGATAGCCGTGCTGTACCGCTCCAATGCGCAAAGCCGCGTGATCGAGACCGCGCTCTTCAATGCCGCCATGCCCTACCGCGTGTCCGGCGGCCTGCGCTTTTTTGAGCGCGCCGAAATCAAGCACGCCCTGGCCTACCTTCGCCTTTTGGAAAATCCCAACGACGACACCAGCTTCATGCGCGTGGTGAACTTCCCGGCCCGCGGCATTGGTGCGCGCAGCCTGGAGCAGTTGCAGGACCTGGCCAAGGCGACCGGCTGCTCCCTGCACGATGCGGTCAGCGCGCTCACCGGCCGGGCCGGTGTGGCGATTGCCGGTTTTGTGGCCAAGATCGATGTGCAGCGGGAACAGACCAGCGGCCTGAACCTGCGCGACATCATCGCGCGCATGCTGGAAGACAGTGGCCTGTTGGCACACTACCGCGCCGAGCGCGAAGGCGAAGACCGTGTAGAAAATCTGGAAGAACTGAAGAGCGCGGCCGAAAGCTTTGTGATGCAGGAAGGCTTTGGCCGCGACACAGCCGCCCTGACGCAAAGCCCGGCCAGCCAGGGCCTGAGTGGCGTGGCGCTGGACCAGGCGGAGCAGCTAAAGCAGATGGACGCAATCGACCAATACGGCGTGGAGCCCACCGACATGGCCTTCGGCGACACCGGTGAAACCCTGTCACCCCTGGTGGCCTTTCTGACGCATGCGGCACTGGAGGCCGGCGACAACATGGCGCAGGCTGGGCAGGACGCGATCCAGCTGATGACGGTGCACTCTGCCAAGGGCCTGGAGTTTGACTGCGTGTTCATCACCGGCGTGGAAGAAGGCCTGTTCCCGCACGAGAACTCCATGAGCGACCGCGAGGGCCTGGAGGAAGAACGCCGCCTGATGTACGTGGCCATAACCCGCGCGCGCCAGCGCCTGTACATGAGCCATTCGCAAACCCGCATGCTGCACGGTCAGACCCGCTTCAACCTGAAGAGCCGCTTCTTTGATGAGCTGCCGGAAGAGGCGCTGAAGTGGCTCACGCCCAAGCTTCCGGCACCGGCTGCCTTTGGCGGCACCGGGCGCGGCTGGCAAGGCGGCAGCGGCAGTGGGGGTGGCTTTTCCGGCGGTTATGCAGGCGGTTATGGCAACCAGGGTTTTGCCTCAGACCGCTATCCCGCAGGCGGCACTGTGCGCGTGGAAAAAGAAGTCCCGCGCAAAGACGCCTCAGTCAATGGTCTGGTGGTCAAACAAAAAGTGTTTCACGCCAAGTTTGGCGAGGGCACGGTGCTGACGCTGGAGGGCGTGGGGGACGATGCCCGTGCGCAAATCAATTTCCCGCGCCACGGCACCAAGTGGCTGGCGCTCAGCGTGGCCAAGCTGACGCCAGTGCCCTGAGTGCACTGGACGGATTTGCCTCAGCCTACCGGGTCAGCAGGTGCTTTGGGCACCAGGTTCGTGGAGTCGTCAAAACAGTCGCGGAAGCTGAAATAAATCGAGGTGAAGAACATGGCCGCCATCAGCATGGCCACCGGGAACATGATGCCCGACACCGCCTCCGGGCTGCCGATGACCGCAGCAATCACCGCCACCACCATGCCCATGGCAATAAAAGCGCCCAGCCAGACCAGGCTGTACACGGTAAAGGCCCAGAAGTTGCGCAGGCAGGCCACCATGCTGAAAAACAGGCTCTTCACCGGCGCCACGCCATGCCAGTGCACCAGGGCCGGCGCGTGCCAGAACAGCAGCGACAGCGGCATGTACAGCAGCATGGCCAGCAGCACGGCGGATTCGAAATCCGACTCCTGCAGCGTCTCGGCGCTCATGCTGCCGCCTATCAGGTAGAGGTGGGCAAACTTGCCAC
>JAYVNF010000153.1:0-1807 GCA_043758575.1 Rhodoferax sp. | reverse complement strand
AGGCCAGCGACACCAGAGCAAACAGCACATAGCTGGCCGGGCGCGCCAGTGCCATCCAGTCGGCGCGGCCGCGCTGCGCGCCCACCATCGGGATGACGCCGATGGCCAGCGCCACGCCCATGGCCAACCAGAGTACAAAGTGACCGAGTTCAGGAATCATGTTATTTGCTCACTACCAGGGATGCGGCGGTTTTCTGGTTGCTCTTGGCCGCGTTTTTCAGAGCTTCGGCCGCCTCGGGCGGCATGTAGTTTTCATCGTGCTTGGCCAGCACTTCCTTGGCCACAAAGACGCCGTCCTGCAGCTTGCCCTGGGCAACCACGCCTTTGCCTTCCTTGAACAGGTCCGGCAATATGCCCTCAAAGTGCACCGGCACGGTCTGCGCCGTATCCGTCACCTGGAAGTCCACCGCCACGCCAGTTCGCTTGACGCTGCCAGCCACCACCAGTCCACCCAGACGGAAGGTGCGGTTCACCGGCGCCTCCTTGGTACTGATCTGGGTAGGCGAGAAAAAGAACACCAGATTGCTCTGGAAGGCCTGCAGGATCAGCGTGGCGGCTGCCGCAATCACCAGCACCACACCGGCCGCAATGGCCAGCCGTTTATGTCGCGTTTTCATCGTGTTTCACCTTGTTCATCCAGATCACCCACGGCCTGCAGGGCAGACCGGTGGCGGCGTGCGGCCAGCAGCGGCTCCAGCAGCATCCAGGCCGCCGTCACGCCGTAGGAACCCCACACATACAAGCCATAGCCACCCATGGCAAAAAAATCAGACGCACTATTCCAGACCATGTCTTTTCCCTTAGTTTTTCAAGGCCAAGGCGCGTACCCAGTCGCTGCCGCCTTCGCGCTCCAGCACGATGGCCCGGGCCCGCATGAACACCACCGCAAAGGCATAGGCCCAAAAGGCAAACGTCATCAGCAACATGGCGCTGAGCATGGTGCTGGCCATCTTGGGCGCCGCCGTCATGCTGATGCTGGCGCCCTGGTGCAGGGTATTCCACCAGCGCACCGAAAAATAAATGATGGGCACGTTGACGGCGCCGATGATAGCCAAGAGCGCGCCGGCATGGTCGGCCCGGCGCACGTCGTCTATTGCCTCTACCAGGGCCATGAAGCCCAGGTACAAAAACAGCAGGATCAGCTCGGAGGTCAGGCGCGCGTCCCAGACCCACCAGGCACCCCAGGTCGGCTTGCCCCAGAAGGCGCCGGTCCACAAGGCCAAAAAGGTGAAAGCGGCGCCGGTGGGGGCAATGGCACGCGCCATCATGGAGGCTAGGCGGGCGTTGGCGGCCCAACCAAAAGCGGCCCAGCCAGCCATGGCCAGGTACAGCACCATGGACATCCAGGCCGCCGGCACATGGATGAAGATGATGCGGTAGGAGTCGCCTTGTGTGGCATCGGTGGGGGCGACAAAAAAGCCCATGTACAAAGCCCAGAGCGCCAGCACGCCAGCCACGCCATACAGCCAGGGCCCGCACCAACGGGCCAGGCCATAGAAACGCGAGGGTGCGGCAAAGGTAAACAGGCGTGGCATTTTTTTCATACGGATATGCGCAGGGCCGCGGCGGTGGCCACCGGTGCGCCCAGCGCGGTCAACAACAACATGGCAGCCAGCAAATAAAAGTGGCCGTGGGGCGACAGGCCGGACTCCGCTGCGGAGACGGCGCCGGCACCAAAAATCAACACCGGTATGCACAGCGGCAGCACGATCAGCAGGATCAGCACCGCCGCATTGCGCAGGCCCAGGGTCAGCGCCGCACCCATGCCGCCCATCAGGCTCAACGTGGGCGTACCCAGCAACAGGCC
>JAYVNF010000152.1:0-5880 GCA_043758575.1 Rhodoferax sp. | reverse complement strand
GTCTGCGAGCGTCTGCGGCACAATGTGCAGACTGCCGACTGCCAACGCCTCACCCCATGTCCCACCCGCATTTGCTCAAAGCCATTGCCTTGCAGGCCGGTGTCAGCCTGGCCACAGTGGACCGCGTGCTGCACCAGCGCGCGGGCGTGCGCGACCACACCGTGCGCCGTGTCCAGCAGGCCCAGGCCGAGCTGCACAGGCAGAGCGCGCAAATCGGCTTGCAGGGGCGCAAGTTCATGCTGGACGTGGTGGCGCAAACACCCGCACGCTTTGCCCAAGTGGTGCGTGATGCACTGGAGCACGAGATGCCCATGCTGCACCCGGCCATCTTTCGCGCCCGCTACCAGATGGGGGAGTCCATGGAGATCGCCGAGCTGGTGGCCACCCTGGACAAGATTGGCGCACGCGGCAGCCACGGCGTGCTCTTGAAGGCGCCCAACGACCAGCAAGTGGTGCAGGCGGTGGCGCGCCTGCAGGCCAAGGGGATTCCCGTGGTAACACTGGTCACCGATGTGCCGGACTCGGCACGCCTGGCCTATGTGGGCATGGACAACCGCGCCGCCGGCCAGACCGCGGCCTACCTCTTGGGCCAGTGGCTGGGAGCGCAGACACGTGCGGGCGTACTAGTGTCGCTGAGCAGCACGCGCTTTCGCGGTGAAGAGGAGCGCGAGGCGGGCTTTCTGCACGCCCTGCGCACGCATTACCCGTTGCTGCAAGCGGTGGATGCCAGTGAGGGCCTGGGCCTGCATGCGCAAACCGCTGCCGTGGTGTTGGAGCGCTTGCAGCAGTGGCCCGAGGTGTGCGCGGTGTATTCCATAGGCGGGGCCAACGCGGCCATTCTGCAGGCTTTTGCCGAGGCCGGCCGCAACTGCCGGGTGTTCATAGGCCACGACCTGGATGCCGACAACCTGGCGCTGCTGCGGGCGCAAAAAATCAGCGCCGTGCTGCACCACGATCTGGCCCACGACATGCGCATGGCCTGCCTGCAAATCATGCGCGCCCACGGTGTCGGGCCGGTGCACAGCCTGCCCACGCTATCCGGCGTACAGGTAGTGACGCCGTTCAACGTACCGGTCTAAGCCTTCTCCATGCGCTCGCTTTTCCAGTACACGTCGTCCCCGGTGCTGCCATCGGTGCGGAAACGGTTCAGGGCGCGCGACAGCACGAACAGCAGGTCCGACAGGCGGTTGAGGTACTGGCGCGGGGTTTCCTTGAGCGCCTCTTCATTGCCCAGGGCCACCACGGCGCGCTCGGCGCGCCGCGCCACGGTGCGGCAGACATGGGCCAGTGAGGCGGCGCGGGTGCCGGCCGGCAGTATGAATTCCAGTAGGCGCGGCAGCTCGGCGTTGTAGGTTTCCAGCGCTTCGTCCAGCGCCAGCACGGCCTCGGGTTTCAGCAGTTCGTAGCCGGGAATGGACAGCTCGCCACCCAGGTTGAAGAGCTGGTGCTGAATTTCCACCAAGAGCGTGCGTATGCCTTCGGGCATGTCTTCGCACAGCAGCACGCCGATGTGGGAGTTGAGCTCGTCCACATCGCCCATGGCGTGTACGCGCAGGCTGTTTTTGGAGACACGGGTGTTGTCACCCAGGCCGGTGGTGCCGGCGTCTCCGGTGCGGGTGGCGATTTGTGTGAGGCGGTTTCCCATGGCAGTGTGTCCTTGAATCAAAGTTCGGCGACTTCGGCAATGGCATTGGCCATGAAGTCGATCTTGTTTTGCATATCGTGGTCGGTGTCGGCAAAACGGTGCGCCACTTCGTCGAACTCCACCGTCAGCTCCATAAACGCATCAACCACATCCGGGTCGAAGTGCTGGCCACGCTCGCTAAAAATAATGCCCACGGCGGCGTCGTGGGACAGGCCCTGGCGGTAAATCTTGTTACTGATGAGCGCGTCATACACATCGGCCAGGGCCACCAGGCGGGCCGAGAGCGGGATCTGGGTTTCAGACAGGCCCTTGGGGTAACCCCGTCCATTCCATTTTTCGTGGTGGCACAGGGTCAGCTCCTTGGCAAAGGTGAGCATGGGAGAGCGCAGGCCCAGGGCTTTTTCGGCCCGCACAATGGCATCATGGCCGTGGCTGGTATGGGTGCTCATGATGGCCAGTTCTTCGGGCGTCAAACGGCCGGGTTTGAGCAGGATGCGGTCCGGTATGGCCACCGAGCCCAAGTCGTACATGGGCACGCTGGTGCACAGGGCTTGGACATAGGCAGTGCTGAGTTGGGGGCCCAAGCCGGGATGCTGCTGCAGTTTTTCCGCCAACAGGCGCACGTACTGTGTGACCCGCAGCAGGTGGCTGGCGGTATCCGATTCGCGCAGCTCGGCCAGGGCCGCCACGGCAAACAGCACCACCTGGTGTGCATGCAAGGCGTCGATTGCTGCCTCGCCCTCAAAGAATGCCTGGGTATTCATTGTTGTTCCTCCTTAAAGCACCACCACGGGAGCCCGGTAGACCCAGACCATTTTGCCACCGGGTGTACGGTACTGGGCGCTGGCGCGCAGATCTATTGCTTCAAAATCCAAGCTCACCAGCCAGGCCCCGGCGCGCAACTCGCCGGCCTTGATGACGGCGCGCGTCATGCTCTCCGGGCGCTGGAACAGATAGACCAAGTCGTAGCCGGACCAGTCGGCCAGCCAGATATCGCCATGGCGCACCCGCGCAAAGGGGCAGCGCAGTGCACTCAGCAAACGCAGCGGCCAGGAATACTCCAGTCCATGCAGCACGGCGTTCGGATAGGCCGCATGCAGGGCCTGCAGGCCGTCGCCAGCGCCGCAACCGGCGTCCAGCACCACGGCGCCCGCAGCCAGCGGCGCGTGCTGTGGCAGCTGCTGCAGGGCGTCGGCCGGGGTGGGAAACACTGGCGCATCGCGCCAGGCATTGATGGGGTAGACCAGCAGCAGCAAGCCCAGGGGCAGCAGCCAGGCCCAGGCCGGTATGGCGCTGATCCCGGCCGAAGCCAAGGAAATTGCCAGCGACAGGGGAAAGCCCGCACCAATGAGCAGCCGGCGCCACCAAGTTGCGCCCCAGAGGCTGCAGGCTACGCCCAGGGTGGACGCCAGACCCAGGGCCAGCCCGGGCGCACTGCCCAGGGCTGCCAGCAGGCGAAACACCAGCCAGGCCAGGCCCCAGGCACAGATGGCGGGCAAGGGCCACTGCCAGCTGGCGGACCACCATTTGGAGCCTACGGACATACGCGAATACCTCCTGCCTGTGTGCACCGGCTGTATCCACGCTGCGGGCAGCGTTGCCGGGGAATGAAAAGTTAGCGCGCCACGCCGGGCGAGAGCCGCTCGATCAGGCCGTTGAGTTCGTCCAGCGAGGCAAATTGAATCGTAACTTCGCCCATGTCCTCCAGGCGGCCGTTGCGCTTGACGCGCTTTTTGACGCGCACATCGACCTGTGCCATCAGCAAATCCGAGAGTTCTTCCTCCACCCGCTTCAAGTCGCGCGACTTTTCTTTCTTCGGCTTGGGTGAGGTGAGGGCGAACTCGGCGCTGAGTTTTTTGACCAGGCTTTCGGCCTCGCGCACCGACATTTTTTTGGTCGCAATCTGGCTGGCCGCCGTGATTTGCGTGGCCCGGTCCAGCGCCAGCAGGGCCCGCGCATGGCCCATGTCGATGTCGCCGGCCATCAGCATGGTTTGCACCGGATCGGCCAGGTTCAGCAGGCGCAGCAAATTGCTGGCAGCACTGCGCGAACGCCCCACGGCTTGCGCTGCGGTTTCGTGGGTCAGGCCAAACTCCTTGATCAGGCGCTGCAGACCCTGCGCCTCTTCCAGCGGGTTCAGGTCCTCGCGCTGCATGTTCTCGATCAGGGCCATGGCGGCAGCGGCCTGGTCGGGCACATCGCGCACCAGCACCGGCACGCTGGACAGGCCGGCCAGCTTGGCGGCACGGAAGCGCCGTTCGCCGGCAATGATTTCGTAGAGCGGGCGCGGCGTGCCAGCACTGGCCGCAGCGCTGGGGTCTTGTGCCAGGCGCTTCTGCGTCGCTTGCGCATCGCTCAAGCGGCGCACCAGGATAGGCTGCATGATGCCCTGGGCCTTGATGCTCTCGGCCAGCTCATACAGCGCGCCCTCGTCCATGTGCGTGCGCGGCTGGTACTGGCCGGCCACCAGGTCCTCCAGCACCAGGGTGCTGGGCAGGTCCGCGGCGCTGGTCGTGCCGTCCAGGTTGATGGCTTCCTTGACCTTGGGGCCCAGCAGGGCCTCCAGGCCCATGCCCAGACCCTTGGGTTTTTTGGTGACCATGTGCGTTCCTTTGAATCTTTTCGTTGAGTGGGGTGCGCGCGCGGTTAGGGGGCGCTTGGCGTGGGCGGTGTGGACGGCGACTGCGTGGCCAGCAAGCGCGCCAGCAGGCCACGGCCTTCGAGCCAGTCGCCCAGGCCGGATTCGGCATTGATATGGCCGCGTGCGCCGAAGTCGATGAATTCTGCGCCCCAGGCGGTAGCAAAGCCTTGGGCCCGCGCCAGGCTGCAATACGGGTCGTTCTGGCTGCCCAGCAGCAGGCTGGGGAAGGGCAAGCGCTGCGCCGGCACCGGCGACCAGCTTTTCAGCGCGGCCTGCAAATCGGCTTGGTCCGGGTCGCCCGGTGCAACCAACAAGGCCCCCGTGACCAGATGGGTGTTGCGCGAGTGGGAGGCCCAGGCCGCAGTGAGCAGGCAGCCCAGGCTGTGGCCGACCAGCACGCTGGGGCCCGGCTGGGCCAGCAGCACGTCTTCCAGCCGGGCAATCCAGTCGCCGCGCAGCGGGCGCATCCAGTCGTGCTGCTCTACCCGCAGGTCACCATAGAGAGCCTCCCAGCGGCTTTGCCAATGGGCCGCGCCCGAGTTTTGCCAGCCGGGCAGCAGCAGGATGTTGGTAGGTGCCATGGGTTCTGTATGCGCGCTAGTTTGCTTGCTTGGTTGCTATGAATTAAATAGCATAAGGTGTTTGAGGGCCGGGCCTTGCCTGGATCTGGACTAGCGCCCCGCCCTACAGGGTGTGGACGCGTGCCACCATTTCCTGGGCAAAGGTAACGAAGGCCTGCGCGCCCTTGGAGTTGATATCAAACACCACGCCGGGCACGCCGTAGCTGGGGGCTTCGGCCAGGCGCACATTGCGCGGAATGACGGTGTTGAACACCTTGTCGGCAAAGTGCGCCTTGAGCTGGTCGCTGACCTGCTGCTGCAGGGTGATGCGCGGGTCGAACATCACACGCAAGAGGCCGATGATTTGCAGGTCGTCGTTCAGATTGGCCTTGACCTGCTTGATGGTGTTGACCAGATCGGTCAGGCCTTCCAGGGCAAAGTACTAGCACTGCATGGGCACGATAACGCCGTGGGCGCAGCACAGACCGTTCAGGGTGAGCATGGAGAGCGAGGGCGGGCAGTCGATCAGCACAAAGTCGTATTCGGTCTGCACGGCGGCAATCGCGGCCTTGAGGCGGCGCTCGCGTCGCTCCACTTCCACCAGCTCGACCTCGGCACCGGCCAGTTCCCGGTTAGCGCCCAGCACGTCGTAGCCGCAGCCGGCGGCCTGCAGTTTTTCGCTCTGCACCCGGGCCTCGGTGATGGAAGCCGATTCCAGCAGCACGTCGTACACCGTGAGTGCGAGCTTGCGCTTGTCCACGCCCGAGCCCATGGTGGCATTGCCCTGGGGGTCCAGGTCGATCATCAACACGCGCTGCCCGACCTTGGCCAGGCCGGCCGCCAAATTCACGGTGGTGGTGGTCTTGCCCACGCCGCCCTTTTGGTTGGCAATACAGAATATCTTGGCCATGCGTTGGGTGTCCCTTGCTGTTGTCTCGTTCACGTCCATGCCGTTCTGGTCGATCATGGCGCTCATTTGGCCAATGCCAGTTTGATGCCAAAGCCGACCAGGAACAGCCCCGCCACTTTTTCCA
>JAYVNF010000151.1:0-5922 GCA_043758575.1 Rhodoferax sp. | reverse complement strand
TGGAAGCGGCCCATCTGCACCTGGTCTTTACGCTGTCCCCGGCTCTGCTGCCGGGACTGTCGCACCTGAAGGTGTACTTCAATGATGAAGTGTTACAGACCGTGGCGGTGGACAAGGACAAGCTGGGCTCCCAACAGTCGGTGGACCTGGTAGTGGACCCGCGCTACTTTGCCGACTTCAACCGCCTGCGTTTTCAGTTGATCGGCCACTACACGCTGGATTGCGAAATGCCCAACCACACCAGCCTGTGGGCCAGCATCAGCAACGACAGCTACCTGGACCTGTCGCTGCGCCAGCTGCCCCTGAAAAGCGATCTGGCACTGTTGCCCGCCCCCTTCTTCGATCCACGCGACAACCGCGCGCTCAACCTGCCCCTGGTCTTTGGCCCCCACCCTTCCACTGGGCTGCTCAAGGCGGCCGGCTCGGTGGCCGGCTGGATGGGCATGCTGGCCTCCTACCGTGGCGCCCGCTTCGCGGTGCAGGAAGACCGTTTGCCGAATCGCCATGCCATCGTGCTGGCCAGCAACCAAAACCGCCCGGCCTTTCTGAAAGACCTGCCCCCGGTCAACAAGCCCACGCTGACCATGCTGTCCCACCCCACGCTGCCCGGCGTCAAGCTGCTGCTGCTGCTGGGCCAGGACGACGCCCAGGTGCAGCAAGCCGCTGAAATACTCGCCAGTGGCCGCGCCGCACTCAGCGGTGACAACATGGCACTCCAATCACTGCAGAGCACCGCGCACCGCCAGGCTTATGACGCCCCGCGCTGGATCAGCACCCAGCGCCCGGTGCCCCTGGGTGAGCTGGTGGCCAATGCGTCCGACTTGCAAGTGCGCGGCACTGTGTTGAACGATGTGATCCGCGTCAACACCCAGATGGCGCCCGACCTGTTCACCTGGAATGCCAACGGTGTTCCCATGAACCTGCTGTACCGCTACACGCCCACGGTGCAGTCGAACTATGGCTCGCTGGACTTGTCCATCAACGACCAGTTCATCAAATCCTATGCCCTGGTGTCCACCGAAAACACCAACACGGTAGCCAGCAACATCCTGCTGCCGCTGTTTGATGACAGCAGCGTGCAGGCCAAGTCGGACTTCAAGATCCCGGCCTTCTTGATTGGCGGCGACAACCAGTTGCAATTCGCCTTCCAGATTCCACCCACCGACCTGGGCCGCTGCCGCACCGTGCAGTCGCCTGAACTGCGCGCTGCCATCGACCCGCAGTCCACCATCGATCTGACCGGCTTCTACCACTACGTGGCCATGCCCAATATGGCGGCCTACGCCAACAGCGGCTTTCCGTTTACCAAGTACGCCGATCTGGCACAAACCTCGGTGATTCTGCCCAACGACAGCAGCACGGCCGATGTGGAGCTCTACCTCACTGCCATGGGCCGCCTGGGCGCCAGCACCGGTTATGCCGGCACCCAGTTCACCCTGCTCAAGGCCGCCGACTGGGAAAAGGCCAAGGGCACCGACATCCTGGTGGTGATCCATGCCGACAGCGACGGCCTGCTGGCCAAGTGGGGCCATGACCTGCCGGCCCTGATCGAAAAAGGCTCGCGCTCGATTCGCCCGCTGGAGCGCGCACTGGGCAACGCCCTGGATTTCTTCAGCATAGACACCGAGCGGCGCCTGGCCTCCGACAGCGGACGCGCCATCCTTGAAGGCAAGGGCCCGCTGGCCGCCATCACCGGCCTGCAGTCGCCGCTGGACAATGACCGCACGGTGGTGGTCCTCACCGCGACTGACGCGGCCAGCCTGCAAACCATTGCCAGCGCCCTGACCGATCCGGCCAAGGTGCAAGCCATGCGCGGCGACCTGAGCCTGCTGCGTGGCGACGCGGTGGAGAGCTTTCGCATCAACCCGGTCTACTACGTGGGCGACTTGCCCTGGTGGCGCAGGCTCTGGTTTGCGCTGCACGGCCACCCCACCCTGCTGGCGCTGGTCGGCATCGTCAGCGGTTTGTTCCTCAGCTTCATGGTATTTGTCGGCTTGCGTGCCATGGCCCGACGTCGGCTGACCCAAGGGGAATGATGGTAACCATGCTGCGCCGACACGCCATGGGCGCCTTGGTGGGCTGCGGCGCGGGCTTGCTGGGGGCGCAGCCCCTGCAGACCGACACCTGGCCGGCCTGGAACCGCTTCAAAGCCCAGTTCATCAGCACAGACGGCCGCGTGCAGGACCTGGGCAGCGCGCGCCGCCACACCGTCTCCGAGGGCCAGGCCTACGCCCTGTTTTTTGCCCTGGTGGCCAACGACCGCGCCGGCTTCGAGAGCGCGCTGCGCTGGACCGAAAACAATTTGTGCCGGGGCGATCTGGCCGCGCACCTGCCAGCCTGGCAATGGGGTCAGCAAGACAGCGGCCAGTGGGGCGTGATCGACAGCAACTCCGCCTCGGACGCCGACCTCTGGCTGGCCTATGCCCTGGGCGAGGCCGGCCGCCTGTGGAACGAGCGCCGCTACAGCGCCCTCTCCAGCCTGGTCAGCGCGCGCGTGCTGCGTGAAGAGACCGCCGAGCTGCCGGGCCTGGGCCTGACCCTGCTGCCCGGCCCCCAAGGCTTTGCCAGCGGCCCCACGCGCTGGCGTCTGAACGCCAGCTACAACCCGCCGCAAGTGCTGCAGTGGCTGGCCCAGCACAGTGGCCAGCCGGCCTGGAGCCGCTTGGCAGAGAGCGCCTTTCAGGTCACCCTGGGCTCGGCACCCAAAGGCTTTTGTGCGGACTGGGTGCTGTATGACGCGCAGCAGGGCTTTGTGGCGGACCAGGACGGCCCGCAACAAAGCCAGGGCAGCTACAACGCCATCCGCGTCTACCTGTGGGCCGGCACCCTGCACCCGGATGTCAAGGAGCGTGCCAGCCTGCTGCGCGCCCTGCAGCCCATGGCGCAGTACGTGCACCGCAACGGCGCGGTGCCGGAGTCCATAGACGCACGCACGGGGCTTGCCACACAGGCGGGACCGCCCGGCTTCACGGCCGCGCTCCTGCCTTTTGTGCTGGCGCAGCAGGACACCGTCGCACTGCAAACCCTGCGCGCGCGCCTGCAAGCACAGCCGCCGCAAGCCCAGGCCTATTACGACCAGGCCCTGAGCCTGTTTGCCCTGGGCTGGATGGACGGCCACTACCGCTACGCCGCCGACGGCCGCCTGCTGCCACGCTGGAGCGCGTCGTGAGGGGGTACCGTTTGCGCACATCCGCCAGCACGGTGGGCCTGGCCTGCTGCCTGGCCTTGGGGACTACGGCTGTTGCTGCAGCTGCTGCATCCACCACTGCGGCGACAACGCCGCCCGACACCGGGGCACCGGCGGCACTGCGCATCCAATTGTTGCAAAGCGCGCAGCGCTGGAGCGACAAGGGCCGCAGCGACGTGGCCCGCCAGATGCTGGCCAAGCTGCTGGCCATGGAGCCTGACTCGCCCGAGGGCCTGGTTTTTATGGCGGACCTGGCGCTGCGCGACAACCAGCTCGATGCAGCGCGCAAGATTCTGGACACCTTGCAGACCCGCCAACCCCAGCACCCGGCCACGCATGAGTTGGAGCGGCTCTACCAGGTCTACAGCCAGCAGCGTGAAAAGCTGGCCCGCATGCGCCTGACTGCCCGTGCCGGGCGCACGGCCGAGGCCGCCGCCCTGGCGCGCGAACTGTTTCCCGAAGGCCCGCCCCGCTACAGCGCGCTGGGCCAAGAGATCGCCCGCATCACCGGCCAACGCGGCACGCGCACCGACAGCGTGCTGGCACAAGCACCGGCACGCCAAACGGCAGCGCCGGCAGGCAGAGCGCGTGCCAAGCCGGCGCCCCCAAGTGCCGTGGGCGCAGTGGCGCGCACGCCGCATGCGCCTAGCGGCACCGCCGTTGCCACCACAGCCCGCCCAGCGGCAGCACCTCTCGCTGCGGTTACAGCAAGCCCGGCCGCTGACAGCGCCGCAACAACAAGCGCAAGTGCCGCTGCGCAGACCGCTGCAGCACCCGCTGCACTGGCTCCGTCCCCGCAGCCCGGCGTGTCAGAGCCCCCTGCCGAAGCCAGCCTGGCCGCCGCCCGTGCCGACATGCTGCGCGCCCAGGCCAATGCCGAAATCCAGGCCGAACGCCTGAGCCCGGCGCTGCGCCTGTTGGAACAGGCGGTGCAACTCACACCGGACGACGCCTGGCTACGCTACGCGTTGGCGCGCCTGTACACCCGGCTGCAGCTGCCGCAGCAAGCCCGCAGCGTCGCCACGGAAGGCGTGGAGCGCGCGCCGGCGGACACCGACATGCGCTATGCGCGCGCACTGCTGCTGGCCTCGCTGGACGAGGATGCGGCGGCCCTGAACGATCTGCAACAGATTGCACCCGCAGAACGCAGCGCGGGCATGCAAGCGCTTGAGCAGCGCCTGCAGCGCGCGCTACAGGCGCAGGCGCAGCAGGCACAGGACAAGCTGGAGCGCGAGGTGCAAGCCATCGAGGCGCGGCGCCAGGCCCGGGTGGAGGTTGGCCAGCTCACACTGCAGAAAAATTCTACCGAAGGCCTGTCCAGCCTGCGCGGCTGGGAACGCCCGGTGGTGGCCTGGCTGCCCTGGGGCTACCAGGGCATGCTGTTTGCCCATATGGACAGCGTGCACCTGGACGCAGGCAGCTACGCCGGGGGCGACCCGTTTGCCCAGCCCGGCACCGAAGCCATCACCAGCGGCCTGCCACAACACGCCGATGGCATGAACCTCGGGGTTGGCTATGTGGGTGACGACCTGCGCTGGGACCTGGGTGAAATCGGCCTGGGCTTTGCCGTGACCAACTGGGTCGGTGGCCTGCGCTACAGCGGCGACCGGGGCGCCCTGGCCTACAGCCTGGAGCTGTCGCGCCGCCCACTGACTGGCACCCTGCTGTCCTACGCCGGCACCACCGACCCACAGACCCAGGGCGTGTGGGGCGGCGTGGTGGCCACGGGCGTGGGTGGGCGCGTGGCGACCGAGATCGGTCCCTTCAATACCTCCTTCAGTGCCAGCGTGGCCAGCCTCACCGGGCAGAACGTGGCCGACAACACGCGCCTGCAATGGCGCCTGGCCGCCGACCGCGATGTATACAACAGTGCCACACAAGACCTGAATGTAGGCCTGTCCCTCTCCGGCTTGCAGCACGCCAAAGACCTCTCCAACTTCACCTGGGGCCATGGCGGCTACTACAGCCCGGTCAGCAACGTGACCCTGTCCCTGCCGGTGCAATGGAGTGGCCGCGAAGGCCCCTTCACCTGGCTGCTCAAAGCCTCGGTATCGGTCTCCAGCAGCTCCAGCACGGCCACGGACTTTTACCCCGGCAACGCGGCCATGCAGCAGCAGGCTGGGAACCCGGTGTACGCAGCCAGCAGCAGCACCGGCACCGGCTGGGCCGCCAGCGGTGCGGCCGAGTACCAGCTCAGCCCCAACCTGGCCCTGGGTGCCAGGCTGGACCGTGAGGTCTCCGACTACTACGCGCCACTGAACCTGCTGCTGTATGCCCGCTATGCCTTTGACCCGGTGCGCGAGCCCCTGGCCAAGCGGCCGCGCCCGGTTCAACCCTATTCACAGTTCTGACCATGCGCCTTACCCCGCAGCCCACACCATGACCGGCTCACCCAAGCGCCCTCCTCCCTGGCAACTCCTGCCCAGCGCGGTGTCGCACGCACTCACGAATGCACTGGCGCGGCTGCTGCCAGCGGCCCTGCGGGGCCTGCTTCCAGCAGCAGTCCAGCCCCCGGCCTGTGGCCTGGGTCTGGACGGCCTGCCACAGGGCGTGGGCCAACTGCCGGTGGGCACACCGGTGGCGCTGGCCTGGCAAGACCGCACGAGCGACCGGCTGTGGGCCCAGGCGCTGCTGCAGGACCTGCTGCAGCACGGCCCGGTGGTCTTGCTGGCGGACCACGAGCACAGTGTCGACCCGCTGCTGCTGCAACCGGCGCTGGCCCAGGCCTGCGCGCA
>JAYVNF010000150.1:0-1826 GCA_043758575.1 Rhodoferax sp. | reverse complement strand
CTGGAGGGAAGAAAAATGGCATTAAGGACTTACCCTTGGTCATGGTCTTTTGTGGAACAGGTGTAGGTATACTACAAAAATTGCAAAATTTAACCGCTTAAATTTATTAAACGGTAATTTCTCCAGAGTCTGTCCCAAGCGTCAGGCCCCGGAAATGCAGATTTGGAACACCTGTAGCCAGGTTAAAAATTTAACCGCTTAAATTTACGAAAGGACGCCAGTCGCGACGCAGTCATCACACCCCTCTTGGAGACAACAAGCCCGCATCGGCAGTGATGTACTGAAGCTGGCTTGACCATATTTACAGACGTAGACAGGAATAAAAACTTATGAAATTTGCAAAACGCAGCACGCTGGCCGCTCTGGCCGGCATTGTTCTGGGCAGCGCGGGCCTGATGGCCAGCACCACAGCGGCAGCCAAGGAAGTCACCATCTGGGCCTGGGACCCGAACTTCAACATCGCCATCATGCAGGAGGCGGCCAAGCGTTACACCGCCAAGCACCCGGATGCGACCTTCAAGATCGTGGACATGGCCAAGGCCGATCTGGAGCAGAAGCTGCAGACCACGCTGGCCTCGGGCGTCACCAAATCCCTGCCCGATATCGTGCTGGTGGAAGACTACAACGCGCCCAAGTACCTGCGCTCCTTCCCCGGCGCTTTTGAGCCCATGTCGGGCGTGGTGAACTACGCCGGTTTTGCCAAGTACAAGGTCGACCTGATGACCTTGAATGGCAAGGTCTATGGCCTGCCCTTTGACTCGGGCGTTACCGGCATGTACTACCGCAAGGACTTGCTGGCCAAGGCCGGCTTTGCCGAGAAGGACATGCAAAACATCACCTGGGACCGCTACATCGAAATCGGCAAGAAGGTCGAGGCGGCCACCGGCAAGAAGATGCTGGGCATTGACCCCAATGACAATGGCCTGGTGCGCGTGATGATGCAGTCCGGTGGCCGCTGGTACTTCGACAAGGACGGCAAGCTCGATATCAAGAGCAACCCGGCACTCAAAGCCGCACTGGAAATCCAGGCCAAGCTGTTCAAGTCCGGCATCGTCAAGCCCACCACCGGTTGGTCCGAGTATGTGGCTGCGGTAAACAACGGCGACGTGGCCTCTATCACCACCGGCGTGTGGATCACCGGTTCGGTGAAGTCCGAGAAGAGCCAGTCCGGTCTGTGGGCCGTGGCGCCCACGCCGTCCTTGGGCATCCCTGGCGCCACCAATGCCTCCAACCTGGGCGGCTCCAGCTGGTACGTGCTCTCCAGCGGCAAGGAAAAAGCCATGGCGGTGGACTTCCTGAACGAGGTCTATGCCAAGGATGTGGATTTCTACCAGACCATTCTGCAATCCCGTGGCGCTGTCGGTACCTTGCTGGCTTCGCGCAACGGCAAGGAATACTCCGCACCCGACGCCTTCTTTGGCGGCGCCAAGGTATGGCAGCAGTTCAGCGACTACCTGGGTCGGGTGCCCAGCGTGAACTACGGCATCTACACCTACGAGGGTGACGCTGCCGTGGCCGCCCAGTTGCCTGGACTGATTGCGGGTACGCCCGTTGACAAGGTGCTGGACAACATCAACCAGCAACTCGCCGCGCAGATCAAGTAGCGTCTGTCCCCCAGGGCGGCGCGCCTTGCGCTGCCGCCCTCTTTCGGATTGCCCGAGGAACCCTTGATGCGCCACCCTCCCGTGCCGAATTACCGGCGCTTTTACGATGTGAACGGCTGGGCCTTCGTCGGCGTGGCCCTGCTGCTGATGGCGGTGTTCACGCTCTACCCGATTGGCAGTTCGCTGTGGATGTCGGTTCACTCCGGGCAGGGCAGCATGGTG
>JAYVNF010000149.1:0-5929 GCA_043758575.1 Rhodoferax sp. | reverse complement strand
TGCAACAAAATGCCGGGTTCCACCTCCAGCGCCTGCGCCAGTGCAACAATCATCATCAGGGTGACGTTGGCGCTGCCGTCTTCAATATGTGGAATGTGTTGCTTGTAGCTGCTACAGCGCTCTGCCAGTGTAGTTTGCGTAAGACCTGCCGCGAGCCGTAAACGCCTGACATTTTGGCTGAATATCTGGAGCATGGTTTCGGATTGCATGGCGGATATTTGCAGAGAACGTGGCACGCACCTAATTGCTATTGACGCCGGCTAGAACCATTCGGTAGAAAAAATCCTGCAGGGGCAAACACTCGGATACCCGCAAACGGTAGAGCCCGTCGCTTTGCACTACCTCAATTCCGTGTTTGTCTCGCAGGTGATAGAAATGGCTGACCACGCTGAGCTCGGTTCTGCCCGATGCGGCCATCATTTCGCGCATGGTGGAAGGAGTGAGCAGCTGAATATCCAGCAGCCTTGCGCCTTTCACATGTCCTAACCAACTTCGCCCGAGGCAATCGTCTCCGCTGTAGGGTTTGGGGGTAGCTGAAGAAGCATTGGAGAGATGCTTCACGGTTTCAGCCTTGTCTATTTCGGTGCTGCGAATGTATGACATAGTGTTCACACTTAAATAATGTTGTTGTAAATGTCAAGCAATCTGTGTAGTCATTTCCCCTGTATATAAAAATAATGCAAAAGGGCGCCGAAGCGCCCTTTTGCATTGAGATCAGGAAATGAATTATTTGCTGCAGCTCTGGCCTTTGACGCCATGGTTGCCCTTGGCCTTGGCATCGGCTTCGGTCATGTACTCACCGACCTTGGTGGTGCCGTAGGACTTGGTGCCTTCGCAATGGTAGACCTTGGATTTGGTGTTCACCCAGACTTTGCCATTGCCGCCGCCTGGGGCGACTACGCCAGCTGCTTTTGCAGCGGCCGGTGCTGCGGTCTTGGCTGCAGGTGCAGCAGCAGGTGCTGCGGCAGCGGGTGCGGCCATGGGTGCACTGGCTTTCGCTGCGGGTGCAGCAGTTTGGGCAAATGCGCCAGCGGCACAGAACATACCGACAGCAATCACGAGAGCACGAACGGGAGACTTCATTTGGTATTCCTTCCAGGTTGCAATGGGCTCCAAAACCTTGAAGCCCTGTGCTTATAACGCCAGCCCCGCCACCCCGTTTACATTGCGGTGTGAAGTTTGGGTGAAGTTGGGCCCAAGCAAATAGAACTCAGGCCTGCACAAAGGTGGTGATCTTGCGCCGCGTGCGTTCCTGCAAGGAGCATTCGCGCAATTGGTCTGCCAGATGCTCCAGATCGGCAATGCCGTAAATCTGGACCGAGGGAAAGCCTGCATCGGAAGAACGCAAATGCAAAATGCAGTGGCCCGCCAGGCGCATGCCCAGGGGTTTCAAGACGTCGAAGTGGTCTATGCGAAACAGCTCCACGCTCTCCTTGGCCTTGGAGAAAAGGCCGCGCTCAATGCGTACCCGTTGCGAGGTGATGTCATAGCGGGTGGACAAACTGCTGACCCAGTAGAACAGGTAGGCAACACCCAGCGTCACCAGCACCAGCAGCCACTGCCAGGCACTGTAGATGACTGCCGGATGGCCGCTGTACAAAGACCGCTCAGCCAGGCCCTCGGTCTGGCTGGCGTAGGCCGCCAGATCGGTATTGCAAAAACGGCACTTCAGTGCTGCGGCCTTGATGGTCTCGGCGCAGACGGGGCAGGCCTTGGTGTCATCGCTCATGGGAATCCTTTAGTTGTAGCTCCATGCGATTGTGGCGCTCCAGCAGCGGCCCCAGATCCAGGGTAGCAAGCCGGCCGTTTTGCACCACCACCCGGCCATTGACGATAGCGTAGTCGGTTTGCGGGCTGCCACACAGCAGCAGGGCACCGACAGGGTCGTGCACGGCGCCGCCGGCAAAGGACAGGGTGTTCAGATTAAACAGCACCAGGTCGGCGCACATGCCCACGGCCAGGTGGCCGATGTCGCTGCGGCCCAGCACCTGCGCGCCGCCACGCGTGGCCAGGTGCAGCACGTCACGCGCCGTCATCTCGGCCGGTCCCAGGTCGCAGCCAAAAAAGGTTTTGCGTTCGCCGGTGGGCAGGTTGCGTTCCTCGGGGGGCTGCATGGCGCGGCCGACGCGGGCCAGCAGCAAGGCTTGGCGGGCTTCGTTGACCATGTGGGCGGCGTCGTTGCTGGCGCTGCCGTCCACGCCCAGGCCCACTGCCACACCGGCATCCAGCATGCGCCGAATCGGCGCGATGCCACTGGCCAGGCGCATATTGCTGCAGGGGCAGTGCGCCACTCCGGTCTTGCTGGCGGCGAACAGGCTGATGCCCTCTGCATCGAGCTTGACGCAGTGGGCATGCCAGACATCCGGCCCGAGCCAGCCCAGGTCCTGCGCGTACTGGGTCGGGGTGCAGCCAAATTTTTCGCGAGAGTAGGCCAGGTCGTGGTCGTTCTCGGCCAGATGGGTGTGCAGGCGCACCCGGTGTGCACGGGCCAGCTCGGCCGACAGGCGCATCAGGTCGCGGCTGACGCTGAAGGGTGAACAAGGGGCCACGGCCACCTGGGTCATGGCGCCAAAGGAGGCGTCATGGTGCGCCTCGATAACGCGCTGCGTGTCCTTGAGAATGAAGTCCTCGTTTTCCACCACGCAATCGGGGGGCAAACCGCCCTGGCTTTGGCCCACGCTCATGCTGCCGCGGCTGGCGACAAAGCGCATGCCAATCTGCCGCGCGGCGTAAATGCTGTCATCCAGGCGTACGCCATTGGGGTAGATATAGAGATGGTCGCTGCTGGTGGTACAGCCCGAGAGCAGCAGCTCGGCCATGGCCACCTGGGTGGAGACCTGCACCATGTCCGGCGTCAGCCCGGCCCAGATCGGGTACAAGCCACGCAGCCAGCCAAACAGCTCGGCGTTCTGCACCGCGGGAATGGCCCGGGTCAGGCTTTGGTACATGTGGTGGTGGGTGTTGACCAGACCGGGGGTGACCATATGGTGGCTGGCATCAATCACCGTGTCGGCCTGCAGGGCCTGCACTGGCAGTTCGGCCGCCGGCCCTATGTATTCGATGGTGTTGCCGCGAATGAAAACCGAGGCATGGCGCAACTCCGTGCGCGCATCGTCCTGTGTGGCGATGGTGTGGGCATTGTGAATTAGCAGGGTCTTCATAGGGGCGTGCACAATCGTTTGGATAACCAAAAAATCGAGGCCGAATCCCGCTGGAGATTTCAGCCATCCAGAGGCGAGCGCCGCGTCGCCGTGCGTACCGGGCTGTGCAGGGCAAATCATAACGTGCGCGCAGGGTGGCAAAGCGCGGCAGCCGCTTTCACCGCAATGTTTGATCTTCCTCAAGACACCGGGAAAGCCCAGGCGGCACAGTCAGCTCCATGCCCGCCAGCCAATATGCATTTCTTTCTGCCTACCCGACCCAGTCGGTGTTGCCAGGTACCGCCCTCTTGCGGCGCGCTGCTCCGGCCGGCATGGCGCTCTTTGTCGAGGCCGGTCGTGTGGCGTTGGGAGTACTCGCCAACGAACTGTCGGCGCCGGATGCCGACGGCCATGCCGTTCATAGCATGGAGCACCAGTTGGGCCTGGTGGAGGGGCCCGCTTGGCTGGAGGCCCATGCTGCGGTGCTGAATCTGCCCAGTGCGGTAGATGCCGTGGCGCAAACCCCGGTGCTGTTGCGCCGGGTGCCGCTGGACGCTTTTCGCGCCGCGCTCACCGGTGGCTCTGCTGCGGCACGATCGGTGCTGGACGACGTGGCACGTGCGCACCGCCAGCAAATCGAGTTGGCGGTCAGCCGCCTGTCCAAAGACGCCGAAGCGCGCTGCGCCGAGTGGCTGTTGCGCCATGCAGAGTCCAGCGACAAGGGCGTGTGTTCGGTCAAGCTGCAGTTGCGCAAGCGCCTGATCGCCGCCCAGTTGGGTATTGCGCCGGAAACCCTGTCGCGCGTCTTGCGGCATCTGCGCGAGCGCAGCCTGATCAGTGGCTCCGGGCGCATCGTCAACCTGGTGGACCCCGGCGGTTTGCGCTCGCTGGCCGGCGTGTAGCCACGGCGCACCAGGCGCTAAAGGTACTCCAGCGCCCGCGAAAAATCGTATCCCTCCATCGCGCTTTCCAGCGATTGGAACTGCGCCGGGTAGGCAAACTTCAGCAGTGCCGCATGCTCACCAAACAGGTCCAGGGCCGCTGAATCATCGGCTTGCAACAAGGCTTTGAGCTCTGACACCAGTTCCGACAAACGGCCCGCATCGGCGTTGGAGGCCTGCACCTGTTCTTCCTCGGGCAGTTGCTGCTGCAGCGCCGCGAGCAGGGCGGTCAGTGACGCGTCTGCGGTCTGGGTCAGGGCTTGCACGGTGTCTGGTGGCGCGCGCACGCGCAGCGCCTCTTCCAGCGCTGCCGCGTGCGCCTGCACCTGGGTGGCGCCGACGTTGCCAGCCACGCCCTTGAGCGTATGGGCCACGCGTTCGGCACCGGGCCAATCGTCCTCGGCCTGCGCCCACTCCACCAGCGCCATCGCATTGCGTTGGCCGCTCACGAATTTGCGCAGCATGTGCAGGTAGGTGTCCAGTGCCCGGCTCAGCGCGAAGTCGCGCTGCTCCACCGTGAGTTTGCCGGCCTCCATTTTGGAGAAATCCAGGATGTCATTGATGATGCCCAGCAGGTGTTGCCCGGAGTCCTGGATCTTGGTGAGAAAGTCCCTTTGCGTGCGGTTGAGTTCGCCCTGCAGCACCAGGTGCGAGAGGCCGACGATGGCGTTCATGGGGGTGCGGATTTCATGGCTCATATTGGCCAGGAAGTCGGCCTTGGTGCGGGCCGTGTCTTCGGCCGCCTGTTTGGCGCTGAGCAGCTCCATCTGCGCCTGGCGCTGCGGGCTGATGTCCTGGCAAATCAGCAGGTAGCCGTCGTGGCTGTCAATCTGCATGGGCGTGACCACCACCTCGGCCACAAACACCGCCACGCCATGGCGCAGAAACAGCCATTCGAATTTGACCGAGCCGCGCACCGGGCGCAGCAGCACACCGCTGGGTGCCACCGGAGGCTCAGCACCCTCGCGGGCGAGCGCCGAGGCATAGGCCAGGATGTCGGCAAACAGCGCAGCGCTGGCGTGGCCGCCGGCCTGCACTTCGGGCGAGAAGCGCGGGTCGGTGAGGGAGTGGCCGACCAGGTCCACGCCCGCCTCTATGCCAAACAGGTCCAGTGTCGGTGCGTTGCAGGACAGCACGCCCTGGGGGCCCAGAAACAGGTAGGTGTCGGGGGATTTTTCCCACAGGGTCTTGAACTGGAAGGTGGCCAGCTCTTTTTCCTCTTCGGTCTTTTTGCGCCGGGTGATGTCTTCCAGGTAGCCGTTCCAGATGGTGCGGCCATCAACCCGGCGCCCACCGTACACGGCCGAGATGCGCAGCCAGTTCTGCGCGCCATGGACCTGGGCGCGCACCGCCAACGAGAATGAGTCCTGCTGCTGGCCCTGGCGCACCTGGGCCAACACGCCGGCAACCTGTTCGCCCAGCAGCGCAGCGTCCTCGGCCACCAGGGGCGCGGAGAACAGAGAGGGGTCTGCCAGCAGCCGCTCTGCGGTAATGCCGAGCACCTCTTCCACGCGCGCGCTCATGAAAGTGTATTTGGCAACGCCTGCGTTGTCGCTCTCCCACTGAAAAATCGCCAAGGGCAGGGTGTTGGACAGGTGCAGCAAATCGCTTTGCACGCGCGCGCTCTTGATGCGCGCTTCCTCCAGCGCCTGCTCGGTTCGCTTGCGCAAGGTGGCATCGCGCACCGATACGCAGACCAGCGGCTGCGGCGTGTCCTGTGCATGCACCCGGGCCAGCGTGACGTCCACGGCCAGCGTGCCCCCTTCGGCGTTTTGCACCCAGAACTCCAGCAAGGCGTTTTTGGTCCGGCCCTGGCCAGGGGCCGGTGCCGGCTCGGCCTGCACCTTG
>JAYVNF010000148.1:0-5935 GCA_043758575.1 Rhodoferax sp. | reverse complement strand
AGGCAACTAAAATTGCGGGTTCGCTCCTGTGAGCGCCGCTTTTTTGGACCCCCACCTTGTCATTCGCCAACGAAACCCGCCGCCGCCGCACCTTTGCCATCATTTCCCACCCGGACGCGGGCAAGACCACGCTGACCGAAAAGCTGCTGCTGTTCTCTGGCGCGATCCAGATTGCCGGCAGTGTGAAGGCGCGCAAGGCCACGCGCCACGCCACATCGGACTGGATGGAGATTGAAAAGCAGCGCGGCATCTCGGTGGCATCCAGCGTGATGCAAATGGTCTACCGCGACCACGTCATCAACCTACTGGACACGCCCGGCCACAAGGACTTCAGCGAGGACACCTACCGCGTGCTCACCGCCGTGGACTCGGCCCTGATGGTGATTGACGCGGCCAACGGTGTGGAAGCGCAGACGCGGCGCCTGATCGAGGTCTGCCGCCAGCGCGACACGCCCATCATCACCTTCGTCAACAAGATGGACCGCGAGGTGCGCGAGCCGCTGGACATCCTGGACGAGATCGAACGCGAGCTGGGCATGCCCTGCGTGCCCATGACCTGGCCGGTGGGCCAGGGCAAGGGTTTTGGCGGCATCATCAACCTGCGCACCAAGGCCATGACGGTGTTCGAGTCGGGCAGCGAGCGCCGCCCGCAGGATTTCGATACCGTGGCGCTGAACGACGCCGACTCTTTGGCTAAACGCTTTGGCAACGAATGGACCACGGCGATTGAAAGCATGGAACTGGCCACCGGCGCCTCGCCGGCCTGGGACCACGCGGCCTTTCTGGCCGGCAAGCAGACCCCGGTGTTCTTCGGCTCCGGCGTGAACAACTTTGGTGTGATGGAAGTGCTGGACGCGCTGGTAGATCTGGCGCCGGCCCCACAAAGCCGCACCAGCACCACCGTGGTCAACCGCCAACCGGTGGTACGCGAAGTGCAACCGGAAGACGATGCCTTCAGCGGCGTGGTCTTCAAGGTGCAGGCGAATATGGATGCCAACCACCGCGACCGCATCGCCTTTGTGCGCATGGCATCCGGCAAGTACACGCCAGGCATGAAGCTCAAGGTCATGCGCACCGCCAAGGAGTTGCGCCCGACCTCGGTGGTGACCTTCATGAGCCAGCGGCGCGAGGCGGTGGAAGAGGCCTATGCCGGCGACATCGTGGGCTTTACCACCCACGGCGGCGTGCAGCTGGGCGACACCATCACCGATGGTTCGGTGAACCTGATGTACACGGGGCTGCCCTTCTTCGCGCCCGAGATGTTCATGACCGTGATTTTGAGAAACCCGCTGCGTACCAAGCAGCTGCAGCAGGGCCTGGCCCAGCTCGGCGAGGAAGGTGCGATCCAGGTCTTCAAGCCCGAGATGGGCGGCAACATGCTCTTGGGCGCGGTCGGCCAGCTGCAGTTTGAAGTGGTGCAGCACCGCTTGAAAGGCGAGTACGACGCTGACATCCGCCTGGAAGGCAGCCAGTACACCGGCGCGCGCTGGATCACGGCCGACACGCCCAAGGAGCTGCAGGAATTCATCAACGCCTACCCGCAGCGCATGGCCAAGGATGCGGCCGACACCCTGGCCTATTTGTGCACCAGCCCCTATGACGTGCGCCTGGCGCAGGAGCGCTTCCCCAAGATCCATTTCCATCCGCTGCGCGAGCACGCCGGCCTGGCGCTGCAGTCGGCCGGCTGATGGGTTTGCCAAGCCTGCCCGCGTGAAGACCCGGCGATGATGCTCAGGCCTGGTCCTGCCGACCTGCCCCTGCTGGAGGGCGTGCAGCCGCACACCCTGCTGCCGCTAGCTGCCTGGCCCGTGCTTGCGCGCCAGGGGCTACTTGGCGTGTTCACCGATATCGACGACACACTCACCACGCAGGGCCAGATCACGCCAGACGCGCTGCAGGCTCTGGCCGATCTGCAAGCCGCCGGCCTGTGCGTGGTTGCCATCACCGGCCGGCCCATAGGCTGGTGCGAGGCCATGGCCAAGGGTGAGCCAAGCAAGGGCCTGTCGCCCTGGCCGGTAGACGCCGTGGTGGCCGAGAACGGCGCCGTCGCCTGGGTTGGCCCCCTTGCGAACCGCCACAAGATCTACCAGCAGGACGCCGCCGTGCGCGCCCGCAACCGCGCCCGTATGCGCGCCGTGGCCCAGCGTGTCATGGCGCAAGTGCCAGAGGCCCAGATCACGCGCGACAGCGGTGGCCGCGAAACCGATCTGGCCTTTGATGCTGCCGAATTTGCCCAGCTCACGCGCGAGCAGATTGCGCAGGTGGTGGCCCTGCTACAGGCCGAGGGCATGCACACTTCTGTGAGCAGCATCCACATCCATGGCTGCTACGGCCTCTTCAACAAATGGCGCGGCGCCTGCTGGATTGCGCAGCAACTCTGGGGCCGGCGCTTGGACCTGGAGATTGAGCGCTGGGTGTTTGTCGGTGACTCGGGCAACGATGTGGCCATGTTCGAGCATTTCACGCACAGCGTGGGCGTGGCCAATATCCGGCGCGTGGCGGAGGGCCTGTCGCATCTGCCGCGCTACATCACGCCCTCGGACCATGGCGCCGGCTTTGCCGAAGTCGCGGCCGCCATATTGGCTGCACGGGCATGAGCATTCTCACACCAAGCGCAGCCCCAGCTGGCGCACGCCTGGGCCTGCTGGCCATCTTTGGCTCCACCTTCTTTGGCCTGGTGGGCTACTTCATTCTCTCGCCCCTGCTGCTCTTGCGCCTGAAAGGCGCGGACGTCAGCAGCACCCTGGCCGGGCTGTTTGTGGCCACCGGCTGGCTGGGTATTTTTCTGATGACGCCGTTTGCCTCCAGCGTAGCCAACCGGGTCGGGCGCCGGGCCTGCATGTGGCTGTCCTCCGGCGTGTTGCTGCTGTGCGCGCTGCTGTACACGCTGACCCGCCAACTGCCGCTGTGGTTCGCCCTCAACCTGCTCTCTGGCATTGCCATGTCGCTGCGCTGGGTGCTGGCCGAAGCACTGATTGCCGAGTTCTGCCCACCGGACCAGCGCGGCCGCTATGTCGGCGTGTTCCAGACCATGGTCAGCGCCACCTTCATCATCGGCCCGGCCGCCCTGGTCTGGCTGGGCCCGGCCAACCCGCTCACGCTGTGGGTGGTGATTGGCTTCAATGGGCTGGGCCTGCTGTGGACGGCGCTGATCCCCAAGCTGCCGCATGCCGCCGATGCGGGCACGGCCCACGTCGGTCTGCGTGGCCTGTGGCAGGCGCTCAGAGCGCATCCCATCATCATGCTGGCCGGTTTTGTCGGCGGTTTTTTCGAGACCGGCGTGACCAGCATTCTGCCGCTCTACGGCCTGGCACTGGGCCTGAGCACTTCCGCGGCCGCCGTCATGGTCTCCATCAGCGGCTTAGGAGGCGTGGTGCTGATGCTGCCGGCCGGCCTGCTGGCCGACCGCTATGCCGACCAGGCCAGCGGCCGGCGCAGCGTGATGGTGTGGTCCGCCCTGACCATGCTGCTGGCCACCCTGGCCCTGCCCTGGGTTGCCAGCAACAACGCACTGGCCTGGCCCATCGTGTTTGTCTGGGGTGGCGCCGGTGGCACGCTGTACACCATGGCCATGACCGACATTGGCTCGCGCGAAAAAGGCATCACCTTGGTCAACAGCACCGCCGTGCTGGTGCTGACCTACACCCTGGGCGGGCTGATGGCATCCGGGGTGTCGGGCGCGCTGATTGACTGGTCGCCGGGCGTGGCCTTTCCAGCGGTGCTGGTGGGGGTGGCAGCGGCCGGGCTGCTGGCCTTGTGGCGGGCGGGAGGCAAGGTGCTTTAGCGGCTTGGCGGCCCGCAGGCTTTTTCAACTGGCGCTAGGTTCGCACCAATCCCAGTCTGCGCAGCTGGCTTTCCAGCTCGTCAATAGAGCCCCAAGGCAGCATGGGCGAGTTTTGCCTTTCATCCGGCGGGTGCGTTGGCAATTCATTGGACCAGCCCCCGCAACCCGTGAGCGGCAGCAGGGGCCGCTTGTGCAGCCAGGCCAGGCACACCTCTGAAATCGTGCCGGCGCGCCCACCAATGACGATGCAGGCATCCCCGGCCAGCGCCATCAGTAGGTTGCGCGCATCGCCCATGCCGCAGGGAATCACTACCGTTGCCGGCCAGCTGGCGTCCGGCATTTCGTCCGGCGGCACGATGCTGAGCACTAACCCGCCCGCCTCAATGGAGCGCTCGGCCGCGACACGGGTCGCCGGACTGCCACAGCCGCTGACCACGGTGATGCCGAGTTGGGCCAGCAGCGCGCCCGCCTCCCCGGCCAGCGCATAGGCCGCAGACCCTGGTTCTGCGCTGCCCAGAATGCAGACCTGGGGACGACGGATGGATGCGGTCATAGGGGTGTTCTCTTGTAGGCTACCGGACGTTACCGGCGGGTCGATCAGATCTGAGAATAACTTGTCGGCACTGCGGCGCCAGTCCTTGCACGGGATTTCACGCTGGATGGTTAGGAGGCACCCTCACCATGTGACCTGCCATTTTGGGGCAGACGTATATGGGTCTTGCGCTTCAGCCAGTAGCTCAAACCAGCGCCGAGCCCAAAGAAAAATATGGCGAGCAAGGCCGTCATAAAGAACCACCAAACCGGGCTCGGTGCCTTAATTGCGGGGTTATTCAGAATGAAAATACCGCTTGCCAGTGCGGCCGCAGTAACCGAGCTTCCTGATGCATACACGACGCGCGGCGCATCAAGCATGACTTCATCTGCAACTCTGCGTAGAAAGTCCGACGAAACTCTGTCTGCACCTTCAGCGATGACGAGAAGTACGCCAAGCACTGCAGCGAGTACCCCGAGTGTTACGCCGAATTCAGACATGGTTGTTTTGTTGACCCTCGCATTCACAAAATCAAGCAGCGCTTGTTCTTGGGTAAGCAAATCTGACATGACGACGGCAACGGCTAAGAAGACGCATGTCTGCGCAATAAACAAGATTGCTTCAGAAAAAAGGAACTACCTTGGCGTGAGTCGTTCACCAAGAACGATTTTCGATTGACCGAGATTTCCGTTACTACGACCCATAGTGTTACCCCTGTGATGCGCTCGCGCGCTCTAAAGGTTTAGACAACCAATCACCGGATAGGGCCAGCCTGCACTCGGCTAGCCGTCTTGCAACAAGGCATTGAGAATTTTTTGACATAACGCACAAGCCCCAATAAACTGTATGAATGTACAGTATAAATGTAAGCCTGCAGCTTTCAAGAAATTCACGACAGGTGCCCGCATAAGCAGCGCCGGGGCGCTCAAACTCCATGCACACCATTCATTTCCATAAAGGCCGCGGCGCGCTCTCCAATGTGGGCTCGCGTTTTGACGCATTCCAGCGCGAGGCCTTGGCGCCGGAGCAGCAGGATTGGCCGGGTGGTGACACTGCAGACACTGATGGTGGCGATGCCGCCAAGCCCAAGACCGTGGTGGTGCAGAAAATGGCGCGCTCCATCATCAGCCGCAACCAGTCGCCCGACATTGGCTTTGGCCAAAGCATCAACCCCTACCAGGGCTGTGAGCATGGCTGTGTGTACTGCTATGCGCGGCCCTCGCACGCCTACCTGGGTCTGTCGCCGGGGCTGGACTTTGAGACGCAGATTTTTGCCAAGACCAATGCCGCCGCCTTGCTGCGTGCCGAACTGTCCAAAGCCAGCTACGCGCCCGGCCTGATCGTGCTGGGCGCCAACACCGACCCCTACCAACCCATAGAGCGCAAGCTGGGCATCACGCGCGCAGTGCTGGAAGTGCTGGCCGAGTGCCAAGTGCCGGTGGGCATCATCACCAAGAATGCGCTGGTCACGCGTGACCTGGACATTCTGGGCGACATAGCGGCCAAGGGACTGCTGCGGGTCTGCATCTCGCTGACCACGCTGGACCATGGCCTGGCGCGTAAGCTGGACCCACGCGCCAGCTCGCCCACCAGCCGCCTGCAGGCCATGCAGACACTGG
>JAYVNF010000147.1:0-1830 GCA_043758575.1 Rhodoferax sp. | reverse complement strand
TGAAGCCGTATTTCCAGGGCACCACCACGCGTACCGGTGCGCCACTCTGGTTGGGCAGGACTTCGCCATACATGCCAAAGCCCAGGAGGGTGAGCGGATGCATGGCCTCGTCTAGGCGCAGGCCTTCTACATAGGGCCAGTCCAGCACGCGCGAGCCGACAAAGGGCATGGTCTTGGGATCGGCCAGGCTGACAAACTCCACGTACTTGGCGCTTCCAAGTGGTTCGACCTTGCGGATCAGCTCGGCCAGTGAATAGCCTACCCAGGGAATCACCATGGACCAGCCTTCCACGCAGCGCAGGCGGTAGATGCGGTCTTCCAGGGGACTGAGCTTGAGCAGGTCTTCCAGCGCAAACTTGCCCGGCTTTTTCACCATGCCCTCGATCTCCACCGTCCAGGGTGTGGTCTTGAGGGTGTGGGCATTGGCTGCGGGGTCGGACTTGTCGGTACCGAATTCGTAGAAATTGTTGTAGCTGCTGGCGTCCTTGTAGGGTGTGACCTTGTCCATGGTGAGCGCACCCTCCACCTTGGAGGCCTGGGTATTCAAGGCCGCCAGTTTGCCGGGGCGCGTGCCCCAGGCCGACTCGGCAAAGGCATCGCGAGCTGACCAGGACGCCAGGCCGGCGCCAGCGGCCAGTGCGGCCATGCCTTTGAGCAGTTCGCGCCGGTGTTGGTATACCGCCTTGGGGGTAATGTCGCTGGGCAGTGCATGGTCAAAGCCATGGCGGGAAGATTTGATAAGCATGGAAGCGTCCTTTGTTCACCGTTGGTCAGAGCGTCGCGGAAATTCTTACAAGAAGCCATTCAGACAGCAACGCACGCTGCTGTGCAAACTACCATAGCGCCCCTGCAGCTGCCCGGCGTAGGGATATAAAAAAGCGGGGCCACTTCGAAAAGTGGCCCCGATTTTTTGAGACGCTGGGTTGGCGGATCCGGCCCCCCCCTGGGAGCCGGTCGGGCGTGCTTAACGCAGTCCCGCGACGTAGTCGCTCACCGCCTTGATTTCGCGGTCATTCAGCTTGGCGGCTACACCGGTCATTTGCAGGCTGTTCTTGCGCACACCGTCACGGAAGGCGGTCAGCTGGGCCACGGCGTAGTCGGCATGCTGGCCGGCCAGACGTGGGTACTGGGCCGGGATACCGGCGCCATTGGGGCTGTGGCAACCGGCACAGGCCGGGATCTGGCGGTCGGCAATGCCACCGCGGTAAATGCGCTCACCCAGGGTGACCAGGTCTTTTTCCTTGGCAAAGCCGGGCTTGGACTGCTTGGCAGTGACCCAGTAAGCGATGTTCTTCATGTCCTCATCCGACAGGGTGCTGGCAAAACCCTTCATGATGGGGTTGGCGCGCTTGTCGGACTTGAATTCCTGCAATTGCTTGACCAGGTATTCGGCGTGTTGCTGCGCCAGCTTGGGGTAGGTGGGTGTGCCGGAGTTGCCGTCGGCACCGTGGCAGGCCGCGCATACCGCACCAAAGCTTGCTTCACCCTTGGCCAGGTCCGGTTTGTATTTGGCGGGAGCGGCCTCATTGGCCACGGCCGAGAAAGAGAAAGCGGCAACAAAGCCAGCGATGAGCAGGGGGGCAATCAACTTCATATGGAGTGGTTTCTGAGGAGCAAAACTGCGCCATTCTACAGTGTCGCTCTAGTAAGCCTCTGTAATAGATTGCTTTTCATCGGGCTTTCTGGTTCAGCTTCCATTGCTGCCAGTGCAATCCAATGCTCTGCGTTTTCTCCTAGCTGCATTGCCATGGCTCCTGCCAGCGATGGGCTGAGTTTCCCGCGCTTCCTGGCCTGGGATAGCGTCGATGGGTTTATGTGGAGCTCTTCACA
>JAYVNF010000146.1:0-5941 GCA_043758575.1 Rhodoferax sp. | reverse complement strand
TGAGTGCCATGCCGCCCAGCGCCAGGCCCGAGAGCGTGTTGCCAAACAAGGCCCAGGCAAACAGGGCGGTGCAGGGCGGCACCAGGTAGAACAGGCTGGCCACATTTACGGCATTGCTGTGGCGTATCAGCCAGTTGAGCAGACTCACCGCGCCAATCGAGAGCACCAGCACCAGCCAGCCCAGGGCAAACAACAGCTCGCCGGTCCAATCGATGCGGAAGTCTTCAAACCAGAACGCAGCCACACCGGTGAGCAGCGTGGTGGGCAAAAATTGCGCGACCGAGCCGGTGCGCCAGTCAAACACTGGGCAGAACTTTTTCTGGTACAGCGTGCCAGCGGTGATGCCCAGCAGCGCGACCACGGCCGGCACCAGGGCCTGGGCACCAAACTCCTGCCCCAGCTTGTTGGACAGCACCATGGCCACGCCGACCAGGCCCAGCCCCAGGCCCAGCCACTGGCGCGGCACCACCCGGGCGCCCAGAAAATAGCCGGCACCCAGAGCGGTCAGCAGTGGCTGCACGCCCACCACCAGGCTGGCCACCCCCGCGGGCAGGCCCAGGCCTATGGCCATGAAGACGCCGCCCAGGTAGACGCCGTGCACCAGCAAACCGGCCACGCCTATGTGCAGCCACTGGCGCGCCGTGGCCGGCCAGGGCGCGCGGCTGAGCAGTGCAATCAGCAGCATGCAGGACAGCACGGCGATGTAGCGGATCAGCAAAAAGGTCAGCGGCTGGATATGCGGCAGGCCCAGACGGGCACCGATGAAACCGGTGGACCAGAGCACGACAAACACAAAGGGCAGGAAACGGGCAGGACGCAAGGGCATGGGTGCAAAGCGGAGGAGGAGAAGCCAAGCTTACAGGGCCTGGACTGCAGCGTGGCAATCAGGTGGCAACTGGCGCGCCTATGACCCCTGGCGCACAGACAGCGCGCCAAGCAAACGCATAATTCCCTCAAACCTCTGAAAGGCCAGCCCATGTCCAGCACCCCATCCGGCAGCGCATCCAACACGCGGCTTCCCACCCTGTTTGTGTCCCACGGCGGCGGCCCCTGGCCTTTTGTGGACGGCATGCGCGAGATGTTCGCCAAGACCGCCGCCGAGTTCCGCGCACTGCCCGCGCGCCTGCCCGTGCGCCCCAAGGCGGTGCTGGTGATCACCGGCCACTGGGAGGCGCCGCAGTTCAGTGTCTCCACCGCGGCCCAGCCGCCCATGGACTATGACTACAGCGGTTTTCCCGCCCACACCTACAGCCTGCAGTACCCGGCACACGGCTCCCCCGCGCTGGCCGCGCGCGTGGCCGAGCTGCTGGCCGGTGGCGGTATTGTTGCCCAAGCCGACCCCCAGCGCGGCTTTGACCATGGCACTTTTGTGCCCCTGGGCCTGATGTACCCGCAGGCCGACATGCCCATCGTGTTGCTGTCCCTGAAGTCCGGCTATGACGCGGCCGAGCACCTGCGGGTTGGCGCCCTGTTGGCGCCCTTGCGCGACGAAGGCATCCTGATTCTGGGCAGTGGCCTGACCTACCACAATATGCGCGGCTTCGGAAACCCGGCCTCCACGGCCGTGGCCCATGCCTTTGAAAACTACCTGAATGACGCTGTGACCCAACCCGATGCCGCCGTGCGCAGCCGCCTGTTGGTGGACTGGGAGCAGGCGCCCGGCGCGCGCCAGGCCCATCCGCGCGAGGACCATCTGGTCCCGCTGATGGTGGTGGCCGGTGCGGCCGGTGTCGACCGCGGTCAGCGCATTTTTGTGGACCACGTGATGGCGGTGGACATGGCCTCCTACCAATTTGGATGATTCTGCTGAAGGTTTAACCTGACGCAAGTCAGTGTCATGGCGATCGTTACAAAATCTTTCTTAAGCACCGATTTTTGGAGTACGCCATGACCACAGCCGCCGCCACCCCGTTCAAGGCATTGGATGCCTGCCACCTGCAAATCCAGCAGCACCTGGGCGAATTGCAGCGCATGGCCCAGCACATGGAAGATGCCGGCCTGGATGAGGCCGACCGCAAACTGGCCGGCGAAATCCAGGTGTTCTTCTCCAGCACCTCGCGCGCCCACCATGAGTTGGAAGAGACCCAGGTGTTCCCGCCGCTGCTGCAAAACGGCAGTGACGCCATCAAGGAAGCGGTGCGCAGCCTGCAGCAGGACCACGGTTTTATTGAAGAAAACTGGATCGAGCTGGGCCCGCAGCTGCGCGGCATTGCCGAGGGCAACGACTGGTTTGATGTGGCCGAGTTCCAGCACAATGTGGCGCTCTATCTGGCACTGATGGAAGGCCATATCGCGCTGGAGGAGTCGCTGATTTACCCCGAGTCCAAGATGCAGTGGGCCGAGGCGATTGCCCTGCGCATTCCGCGCGACTGAGGCCGGCGACCCTGCCAGACGCCCTGCCTGTCGCTGCGCCTAGCGCCGCGCCAGGTGCACGCCGGCCAGCATGCAGCGCACCGAGCCACCGGCCAGCTCTATGGTGGGTACGCTGAGCGGCAAGAGCTTGGCGCTCTGCTCTATGGTTTCGATTTGTGCCGGCCGCAAACTCGTCAGTGCCCGCGCCGAGAGCGCCAGCAAGCGGCCCGTGCGACCGACAAGCTCCAGCGCATTGCCGGCGAATTCGCCAACCTGCGCGGCACTCAGGGCAATCACCGCGCGGCCTGATTCTTCCAGGCGCTGGCGCACTTCTTCGCGCCGCTTGCCATCCGTTATCAAGTCCAAGCCGATCAGGGCATAGTCGCTGGCCACGCACATCAGCACGTTGGTGTGGTAGACCGCCTGTCCACTGGCATCCAGCGCATCAAAGGCCATGGGCTCGTAGTTGAAGTGGGTGGCAAAGCGCTCCAGGGCGATGGCGTTGGCGCGGTTGGAGCGGGCGGTGTAGGCGATGCGCGCTACGTGGTCCAGCACCATGGCGCCGGTGCCTTCCAGAAACAGGCCATCGCGCTCCAGGCCGGAGTAGTCGATCACATCCTGCACGCGGTACTCGGTTTTCAAGCGCTCGATCACATCCTGGCGCCGCTCCAGCCGGCGGTTGGCCGAGTACATGGGGTAGAGCGCCACGTGGCCGCCGGCGTGGGTGGAGAACCAGTTGTTGGGGAACACGGAGTCGGGAGTGCGGCCGGCATCGGTGTCTTCAAACAGGTGCACGCGCACGCCCTCTGCCTGCAGTGCGGCGGCGGCGTCAGTTACCTCCTGGTAGGCGGCTTGGGCCAGCGCATTGGCCGTGCAGTTGGAGGCACTGCGCTGAAAGGCGTTGTCAGCCGCCGTCTGTGGATTGGGCGTGAAGTGGTGCGGTCGCACCATGACAACGGCGGCGGGGGATTGGAGGGAGAAGAGAGGGTGGGTGTTGTGTTGTGTGGGGTGTTGCATGGCCAGAATTTTTCACCGGGCTGTGCTGAAACCCAAGTGCGCAAAGTGCCAGTTTGTGGGGCTGGTTCTGACACTTTGCAAGCAGGCGTCTTGCAATATGCCAACTGCCCCACGCTATGCAAGCCATTGCATAGAGTTGCACTGTTCCAACTGTCCAGTAGTTCAACACATGCGCCGAATTGGAGCAGTTCATAGACCTGCTGCAGGTGGAACAGTTGCGCGCCACTTTTACAAAATGCCCAATGAAATCAAGGCCTGCAGCAAGGTTGCACGGGATGGCACAGCTCTTGAGAGATAGGAGGTACCCGCAAGGGAACTACTTACTTCATTTCAAATTCAGGAGACCCGCATGATCTATGCATTCCCCGGTGCCGCCGGTGCCAAGATTGCCTACAAGGCCCAATACAACAACTTCATCGGTGGCAAGTTCGTGGCCCCGGTCAAGGGCCAGTACTTTGATGTCATCACCCCCATCACCGGCAAGGTCTACACCCAAGCCGCCCGCTCCACTGCCGAAGACGTGGAGCTCGCTCTGGACGCCGCCCACGCCGCGGCCGACGCCTGGGGCAAGACCGACGCTGCCACCCGCGCCAACCTCCTCCTGAAAATTGCCGACCGCATTGAAGCCAATCTGGAACTGCTGGCCTATGCCGAGACCGTGGACAACGGCAAGGCGATTCGCGAAACCCTGAACGCCGACATCCCGCTGACCGTCGACCACTTCCGCTACTTCGCCGGCTGCCTGCGCGCACAAGAAGGTGCCCTCTCCAACATCGACGAAAACACCGTGGCCTACCACTTCCAGGAACCCCTGGGCGTGGTCGGTCAGATCATCCCCTGGAACTTCCCCATCCTGATGGCCGCTTGGAAACTGGCTCCCGCCATTGGCGCTGGCAACTGCGTGGTCCTGAAGCCCGCTGAATCCACCCCCATCAGCATTTTGATTTTGGCCGAGCTGATTGCCGACATCCTGCCTGCTGGCGTGCTCAACATCGTCAACGGCTACGGCCGCGAAGCCGGCATGCCGCTGGCCACGAGCAAGCGCATCGCCAAGATCGCCTTCACCGGTTCCACCACCACCGGCCGCGTGATTGCCCAGGCCGCTGCCAATAACCTGATCCCCGCCACGCTGGAACTGGGCGGCAAGTCCCCCAACATCTTCTTTGCCGACGTGATGGACAAGGACGACGGCTTCCTGGACAAGGCCATCGAAGGCATGGTGCTGTTCGCCTTCAACCAGGGCGAGGTCTGCACCTGCCCCTCGCGCGCCCTGATCCAGGAATCGATCTACGACAAGTTCATGGAAAAAGTCCTCAAGCGCGTGGCCGCCATCAAGCAGCAGAACCCGCTGGACACCGACAGCATGATGGGTGCGCAGGCTTCCAAAGAGCAGCTCACCAAGATCCTGTCCTACCTGGACCTGGGCAAGCAGGAAGGCGCTGAAGTCCTCATTGGCGGCGACCAGGCCATGCTGGCCGGTGAACTCGACGGCGGCTACTACGTGCAGCCCACGCTGTTCAAGGGCCACAACAAGATGCGCATTTTCCAGGAAGAGATTTTTGGACCGGTGCTGGCCGTGACCACCTTCAAGGACGAAGCCGAAGCCCTGGAAATCGCCAACGACACGCTGTACGGCCTGGGCGCCGGTGTCTGGAGCCGCAACGGCAATGTGGCCTACCGCATGGGCCGCGCCATCAAGGCCGGCCGCGTCTGGACCAACTGCTACCACGCCTACCCCGCCCACGCAGCCTTCGGCGGCTACAAGGAATCCGGCATCGGCCGCGAAACCCACAAGGTTATGCTGGACCACTACCAACAAACCAAGAACCTGTTGGTCAGCTACAGCGAGAGCAAGCTGGGTTTCTTCTAAACCGAGAGCCAATGTGCGATGGGCTGCCAAAGCCTGTCGCCTTGCAAACGCCCTGCGCAACGGCCGGGTGGGGTAAGCGCCGATTTCTGGTACTCCAGTATGAGGCGCTTGCCCCACCCGGCTGTTGCGCTGCGAGCGCCAAATAGGCACCTTTGGAAATCCCCGCAAAGACAAGGAGAACGCAATGGTAGAAAAAGTAGTTGCCACCCCCGCCGCCCTCGAACTGGTGGCCTTTCTGAAAACCAAGCACGGCCCGGACCTGATGTTCCACCAGTCCGGCGGCTGCTGCGACAACAGCGCGGCCAATTGCTACCTGCCCGGCGAGATCACCATGGGTGCCGGCGATGTGTATTTGGGTGAGGTGGGTGGCAGCCCGTTCTACATCGGCCTGGCCCAGTACCAGTACTGGAAGCACACGCAACTCATCATCGATGTGATCGAGGGCCATGGTGGCACCTTCTCGCTCGAAGGGCCGGAGGGCAAGGCCTTCCATACCCTCTCACGCGTGTTCACACAAGCCGAGCTGGCGGAGCTGGCCGCCGAAGAAGCGCAGCAGGGCGGCAAAAGCTGAACCCTGCGTCTGACTAGGTCAGAATAGGGCCACGCAATGGCGTGGAACTACATGAAATTTCTCTCACAAACTGCTTTTATTGTCCGCAACGAGGTCCGGTATTTGATGCGGTTTCCGAGAAAGCTGATCAG
>JAYVNF010000145.1:0-5944 GCA_043758575.1 Rhodoferax sp. | reverse complement strand
GCAGCACCGGCGCGTCCACTTGGAGGTCGACCAGCGCCACCTTGTGGCCTTGCGGCACCTTGTCGCGCAGCACCAGGCCGCCCGGCAACACGGTGCCGGCCGGCAGGCCGCCCAGGTTGGCGACGATGGCGACGTTGTCTTCGTCACGCATCTTGATGGTCAGCGGGGCGCTGGCGGCGGGGCTGGAAACCGCGTCGGGCGCGGTGTTTGAGGCATCAGGCATACATATCTCCTATCATGCGGGCTGTTCAGCGCACCGTATTGAAATGGCTGGACTGTTTGGTAGCGTTACCATTATATTCACACATGATCGAAAATAACAAGCCCAAGCGTTCCCGCCGTATGAGTGGGGCCATCACGGTGAAAGATGTGGCCATGCTGGCCGGAGTGGCGCCGATGACGGTGTCGCGCGCCCTCAACACGCCCGGCCAGGTGTCGCCCGAGTTGCTGAAGAAAGTGCAGGACGCGGTAGCCCGCACCGGCTACGTGCCCAACCGCATGGCCGGCGGCCTGGCGTCGTCGCGCAGCCGCCTGATTGCGGCGGTGGTGCCCAGCACCGTCAATTCGGTGTTCATGGAAACCATAGAGTCGCTCAACGGTGCCCTGTTCGATGCCGGATACCAGCTGATGCTGGGCCAGTCCAGCTACTCGGCCGAGCGCGAGGCCATGCTGCTCGATGAGGTGATTGGGCGCCGGCCCGACGGCATTTTTCTGACCGGCATTTTGGCGCCCGGCCCCAGCCGCACCAAGCTGCTGGCCTCCGGTATTCCGGTGGTGGAAACCTGGGATTTGACGCCCACCCCCATCGACATGCTGATTGGCTTCTCCCACTCGGAGATTGGCCGCGCGGTGGCGCGTTTTCTGATCGCCAAAGGGCGCAAACGCTTTGCCATGGTCAAGGCCGGTGACGAACGGGCGCGCCGGCGTTTCGAGGCCTTTGCGGACACCGTGGCGCACAGCGGATTGGCGCCGGTGGTGGTGGCCGATGTGGGCGATGCACGCTTTCTCAAAAGCGGGCGCGCGGCGCTGGCGGAGCTGCTGGCGCAGGCGCCGGATGTGGACGCCATCTTCTGCAGCTCGGACCTGCTGGCCCTGGGCGTGATGACCGAGGCGCGCGTGCGTGGCATCGAAGTGCCGGCGCACATCGCCATCGTCGGCTTTGGCGACGTGCCTTTTGTGGCCGATATGTCGCCCGCTTTAAGCACGGTGCACATCAATGGCCCGGACATTGGCCGCCAGGCCGCGCACTTCCTGATCGAGAGGGCAGAAGGGCGCGCGGTGGCCCCCTGCATCGTCGATGTGGGCTTCTCCATCGTCGAGCGCGACAGCAGCTGACTAGGGAAAACACCTAAGGCTTCTGCCTTGACGGTGGAAATTGGTATCGTTACCATCAATGCATATTTGGTAGCGATACCAAAGCCATGTAAGGGATTCTGCACACACTGTGCGCAGGCCTTTGCCATCCCTATCCGCAAGGCCCTCACAGGCCCCTCTACAGGAGTCTCCTCGTGAAAAAACTGCTCTGCACACTCGCCGCCTCCCTGGCTTTTGGCTCGGCCCTGGCCTGGCCCGACAAACAGGTCTCTTTGGTGGTGCCCTTTCCGCCCGGCGGCTCCAGCGACCTGATCGCCCGCACCGTGGGCGCCAAGCTGCAGGAAAAGTTTGGCACCACGTTTTTGGTCGAGAACAAGGCCGGTGCTGGTGGCACCGTGGGCTCGGGTATGGTCAAGCGCGCCGCACCCGATGGCAACACCATTCTGGTCACTTCCCTGGGGCCGCTGGTCATAGGGCCGCACCTGATGAAGGGCCTGACCTACGACGCACTGAAGGACTTCGACTACATCACCCTGGCGGTGCAAGCCCCCAATGTGCTGGCCGTGCCTGCCAACTCGCCTTACAAAAGTGTGGCCGATGTGCTGGCCTATGAAAAAGCCAATCCCGGCAAGCTGACCTTTGCTTCCTCCGGCAACGGCAGCAGCGACCACCTGACGGCCGAGCTGTTCTGGCAGGTGACGGGTACCAGCGGCCTGCATATTCCCTACAAGGGCGGCGCACCGGCCATGGTCGATGTGCTGGGTGGGCAGGTGGCGGCCACCTTCATGAACATCAACACCGGCCTGGCCAATATCAAGGCCGGCAAGCTGCGCGCGCTGGCCATTACCAGCAGCAAGCGCTCGCCCCTTTTGCCCGATGTGCCCACCTTGGAAGAGTCTGGCATCAAGGGTGCCACGGTGTACTCCTGGCAGGCCTTTGCCGCCCCCAAGGGCTTGCCCGCCGATATCAAAGCCAAGCTCAATGCCGCCATCGTCGCGGCCCTGAATGACCCCACGGTGAAGCCCAAGCTGCTGGAGCTGGGCTTCGAAATTGTGGGTGACACACCCGAGCACTTCACCGCCTACCAGGCCGCCGAGTTTGCGCGCTGGAAGAAGGTGATTGAAGTCGGAAAAATCGAAGCCGATTAAGCACTGAACCTGAAAGACCAAGCCATGAACGCCCCCGTTATCACCTCCCTGCGCGCCATTCCCGTGGCCGGGCATGACAGCATGCTCATGAACCTGTCGGGCGCGCACGGCGCCTTCTTCACCCGCAACCTGTTGGTCCTCACCGACAGCGCCGGCCGTACGGGTATTGGCGAGGTGCCAGGCGGCGAAAAAATCCGCGCCACGCTGGAAGACGCGGCCGAGCTGGTGGTGGGCCAAAGCATAGGCAATGTGCAAGCCGTGCTCAACACCATGCGCACCCGCTTTGCAGACCGCGATGTGGGCGGGCGTGGTTTGCAGACCTTTGATTTGCGCACCACCATCCATGCCATCACCGCTGTGGAGTCGGCCTTGCTGGACCTGCTGGGCCAGCACCTGAATGTGCCAGTGGCAGCCCTCCTGGGCGAGGGCCAGCAGCGCACATCGGTGGAGATGCTGGGCTACCTGTTTTATGTAGGCGACCGCACGCAGACTAATCTGCCCTACCGGGTGGAAGCCGACTCCAGCGACGCCTGGTTCCGCCTGCGCAACGAAAAGGCCATGGACGCCGAGTCCATCGTGCGCCAGGCCGAGGCCGCTTACGAAAAATACGGCTTCAATGACTTCAAACTCAAGGGTGGCGTGCTCGCCGGCGAGGCTGAAGTGGAGGCCGTGACCGCCTTGCACCAGCGCTTCCCCAAGGCCCGCGTCACGCTGGACCCGAATGGTGGCTGGCTGCTCAAAGACGCTGTTCGTTTGATGCGCGACACCCGCGGCATCGTCGCCTACGCCGAAGACCCCTGTGGTGCGGAAGAGGGCTTTAGCGGACGTGAAGTCATGGCCGAATTCCGCCGCGAGACGGGCTTGCCCACGGCCACCAATATGGTCGCCACCGACTGGCGCCAGATGGTGCATTCGCTCTCGCTGCAAAGCGTGGACATTCCGCTGGCTGACCCGCATTTCTGGACCATGGCTGGCTCGGTGCGCGTGGCGCAAACCTGCCGCGACTGGGGCCTGACCTGGGGCTCGCACAGCAACAACCATTTCGATGTGTCGCTGGCCATGTTCACCCAGGTGGCGGCTGCCGCGCCGGGCAAGGTCACGGCGATTGACACGCACTGGATCTGGCAAGACGGCCAAGGCCTGACCAAAGAGCCGCTGCAAATCGTGGGCGGCCATGTGCAGCTACCGCAAAAACCCGGACTGGGTGTGGAGCTGGACATGGTGCGTGTAGAAGCCGCGCACCAGCTCTACCTGCAACACGGCCTGGGCGCGCGCGACGACGCCATGGCCATGCAGTACCTCATCCCTGGCTGGAAGTTTGACAACAAGCGGCCCTGCATGGTGCGCTGATCGTTTATTGAGAACACCCGATGAAACCCATGCTATTTGCCGCCAGCCTGCTGGCCGTGGCCCTGTCCACCCTGTCCCCGATCGCGGCCCTGGCCCAAGCCGCCTGGCCCACGCGCCCGGTGACCCTGGTGGTTCCCTTTCCCCCCGGCGGCGGCACCGACACCGGCGCGCGCCTGGTGGCCCAGCGCCTGAGCCAGCGCTGGGGTCAGACCGTGCTGATTGAAAACAAGGGCGGCGCGGCCGGCCAGATCGGCGCCGACTTTGTCTCCAAGGCCAAGCCCGACGGCTACACCCTTCTGATGGGCAACATCGGCACCCAGTCCATCAACCCCTCGCTCTACGCCAAGCTGCCCTACGATCCGAACAAGGCTTTTGCCCCGATCTCGCTGGTGGCCGAACTGCCGCTGGCCATGATGGTCAACCCCACAGTGGCGGCCAAGTCGCCCAAGGAGTTTGTGGCCCTGGCCAAAAGCCAGCCCGGCAAACTCAACTACAGCAGCTCGGGCTCGGGCGGCGCGCCGCACCTGGCCGCCGAGATGTTCAAGGACTCCACCGGCACGTTTATTTTGCACATTCCCTACCGGGGTGGCGGGCCGGCCATTGCCGACCTCTTGGGCGGCACGGTGCAGCTCTCGTTCATGACGGTGCTGGAGGCCATGGGCCATATCAAGGCCGGCAAGCTGCGCGCCCTGGCTGTTACCAGCAGCCAGCGCGTCAGCGCCTTGCCCGATGTGCCCACGCTGTCCGAGACGGTGTCACCGGGCTTCAATTCGATCAGCTGGATTGGCCTGTTGGCACCGGCAGGCACGCCCGCTGCAGTGGTCGACAAGATAGCCGCCGATGTGCGCGAGGTGCTGGACAACCCCGAGGTCAAGGGCCGTGTGGTGGACCTGGGCGGCATACCGCGCAGCACCACGCCGGCCGAGTTTGCGCAGCTGATAGAGAGTGACCGCAAGCGCTACGCCAAGATCATCAAAGAGCGCGGCATCACGGTGGACTGACGATGAAAACGCCCCTTCTGAATGTAGGCAAACTGCCGCCCGCTCTGGTCGCCAGACTGGCCCAGGCCTATGCACTCACCACCTTGGCCGACGAAAAAGACCCGGCGCAATTTCTGCTTGAGCACGGTGCCAGCTTCACGGCCTTAACCACTTCGGCCGCTGTGGGCGCCAACCAGGCCCTGATGGACCAGCTGCCCCATCTGCAGGTGATCTCCAACTTCGGCGTCGGCCTGGACAAGGTCGATGTGGCCCATGCGCAGACACGCGGCATTGCCGTTGGCTACACGCCCGATGTGCTCAACGACTGCGTGGCCGATATCGCATTTGGTCTGCTGATCGACGTGGCGCGCGGCATGAGTGCGGCGGACCGTTTTGTGCGCGCGGGCCAGTGGACCCAGGGCGTGTTCCCGCTGGCGCGCAAGGTCAGCGGTGCGAAATTGGGGCTGGTGGGCATGGGCCGCATAGGCCGCACCATTGCCAAGCGCTCCAGCGGCTTTGACATGCAAGTGCGCTACCACACGCGCACGCCGGTTGCCGATGTGCCCTGGAGCTATGAGCCGTCTTTGCTGGAACTGGCCGCTTGGGCCGACTTCCTGGTGGTGATCACCGCCGGCGGTGCGGGCACGCGCCATCTGATCAACGCCGAGGTGCTGAAGGCCCTAGGGGCCGAAGGGTTCCTGATCAACGTGGCACGCGGCTCGGTGGTGGATGAAGCGGCGCTGTTGCTGGCGCTGCAAAACAGACAAATAGCCGGCGCCGCCCTGGACGTGTTCGAGAACGAACCCAAGGTACCAGCCGCCTTCATGGCCCAGGACAACGCGGTGCTGCTGCCGCACATTGCCAGCGCCACCCGCGAGACGCGCCAGGCCATGGCGGACCGGGTGTTTGACAACCTGCAGGCATTTTTCAACCAAGGGATTTTGCTCTCTGCAGCTAGCGCGCCGTGAGCCAGAATTCCGGCGCCACCCCAAAGCTATTTATACAAGGAGACAGCAGCATGCAACGTCGATACATGAACAACCTGAATTTCGTGCGGGGGCTTTTTCTGCTGGCCATCGCCCTGCTGTTTGGCCTGGGCGCTAGCCGCTACCAGATTGGCGCCTTCGCCCGTTCTGGCCCCGGCCTGTTTCC
>JAYVNF010000144.1:0-1834 GCA_043758575.1 Rhodoferax sp. | reverse complement strand
GTCGGCGCCCTGTCGGCCTTCTACCATGACAGCACCGACATCAACAATCCGGAGCATCGCGAAATCTCGGCCATCCGACTGATTGCCAAGATGCCCACGCTGGTGGCCATGGCCTACAAGTACAGCGCCGGCCAGCCCTATATGTACCCCAAGAACGACCTGAGCTACGCCGGCAACTTCATGCACATGATGTTCGCCACGCCCTGCGAGCCCTATGTGGTCAACCCGGTGATCGAACGCGCGCTGGACCGCATCTTCATCCTGCACGCCGACCACGAGCAAAACGCCTCCACCTCCACCGTGCGCCTGTGCGGTTCCTCCGGCACCAACCCGTTTGCAGCCATTGCAGCCGGTGTGGCCTGCCTGTGGGGCCCAGCCCACGGCGGCGCCAACGAAGCCTGCCTGAACATGCTGGAAGACATCCAAAAAATGGGCGGCGTGGCCAAGGTCGGCGAGTTCATGAACCAGGTCAAGGACAAGAACTCCGGCGTCAAGCTGATGGGCTTTGGCCACCGCGTGTACAAGAACTACGACCCGCGCGCCAAGCTGATGCAAGAGACCTGCAAGGAAGTGCTGATGTCCCTGGGCCTGGAAAACGACCCGCTGTTCAAGCTGGCCATGGCCCTGGAAAAGATTGCCCTGGAAGACGACTACTTCGTGCAGCGCAAGCTCTACCCGAATGTGGACTTCTACTCCGGCATCGTGCAGCGCGCCATCGGCATTCCCGTGGGCCTGTTCACCGCCGTGTTTGCCCTGGCACGTACCGTGGGCTGGATTGCCCAGCTCAACGAAATGATTGGTGACCCCGAGTACAAGATTGGCCGTCCGCGCCAGCTCTTCACTGGCTCGGTGCGCCGCGACGTGCTGCCGATCGGCCAGCGCTAAGCAAAGCCCCAGACCCGGCGCTCAGCCGGTCTGAAGCAACAACCCGCCGCACGGCAACGTCGGCGGGTTTTGTTTTGGGCGTTACGCAAGTGGCGCCAGACAAACCAGTTTGCACTCGGTGTTCGATGCCACCAGCAGTGTGGTTTGCTGGTAGCGCGTGACTGCGCCGCTGGCCTGCTGAAAGCTGCGCTCACCGCCTTCCCGGTGCAACACGGTTTGGGCACCCCACAGCCGGGTGAACAGCGCGCTGCTGGAAGACAGCTCGTCAATCAAAGCCTGCATGGCTGCGTCGCGCGGGCGCCGGCTGAAATCGGCCCGGAACTCGGCCACCAGGCGCTGTGCGCGCTCGGGCCAGTCGGCAATCAAGACCTTGGCTTCGGTCGATAAAAACACAAAGCGCAGCAGGTTGCGGTCCCGCCCTGCGTCCAGCCAGCCGGTAAACAAGGCACTTGCCGCCGGGTTCCAGGCCCGCGCCGTCCACAGATGGTCCAGCAAATAGGCCGGCACCTGCAAGAGCGCCGGCAGTGCCAGCACCTGCTCGGGCAGCTCCATGCGCAAACCGGTAGGCTCCACCGGATCGCGCCGCCCCGCCAAATCAAAGAGGGAGGAGCGCTCCGCCGGGTTCAGCAGCAAGGCATCGGCCAGGCGCGCCAACGCGGTGGGCGAGGCAGATACGTCACGCCCCTGCTCCAGCCAGGTAATCCAGGTCACGCCGACACCGGTGGCCTCGGCCAGCTCCTCACGACGCCATCCCGGCGTGCGCCTGCGTCCGGCCGCCTTGGCAGGCAGAGGCAAACGCTCGCGGTGGGCGCGGATAAAGGCACCCAACAGGGCACGCGGATTGCGATCTTTCATGGTGGTATTCATACCAGGATAATATGACTTCTTGTACCAGTTTAAAAACAGGTGCACCATCGCTCTTTTGCACCCCTCCAAAGGAAGCACATGA
>JAYVNF010000143.1:0-5985 GCA_043758575.1 Rhodoferax sp. | reverse complement strand
CTCAGGGTTGGGGAATGCGGCCACCGCCCGGTCCACACTCGCTTCGCGCAGCAGGTGCAGGGTGGGATAGGGTGCGCGGTTGGTGCAGTTGGTGATGTCGTCGGCCGCAGTGCCGGCAAACTGGTAGTGCGGGTGCAGGCTGGCAATTTGCAACACGCCGTCCAACTCCAGATCGACCAGCAGCTTGTCAGCACGCTCCAGCACTTCATTGAACTCCAGGAACTCGGCAAAGCCATCGGGCGCCATCAACAGCGTGGTGTCCAGCACCTGGGCGTCGGCCTCCACCAGTGCCAGCAGCTCACGCTTCAAGTCTGCCAGCAAAGCCTTGGCGCCGCGGGCGGGGCTGACCACGTAGCGCACCTGCTGCTTGACTTCCACCGCCTTGGCAAAGGGACACAGGTTCAGGCCAATCACGGCGCGCTGCACCCAGCGCTGCGTGTCATCGATCACGGCAGCATCGCGCGCTTGCGGCTCCTGGCTCATGCAAAGGTGCTCGCCTGGGCCACAATCAGCTTGGCCAGTTCATCCATCAGATTGCTGTTGATGCGCTCGGCCGCAATGCTGGTGGTGGTAACGCCAAAGCCATTGGCATGGGCGACCCGGAACACCAGTTGCGCAGCGTCGTGATCGGCCTTGACCGAGACGTTGCCGCGCGCCTGCGTGGTGTAGTCAAAGCGCACCGATTGCAGCGAGTGCCGCTCGGGATGCCGGGTCTCCTTGCGCACGTGTTCCACATGGGCAAAGGTCAGCACCTGCTGAATCCGCTCTATCTCCGGCACGAAGCTGATGTTCACCGAACCACCCACTGCAACGCCCATCTTGGGGCTGATGGTCCAACCCATGGTCATGTGGTCAAACACCTCTTTGTCACGCAGCATCTTCTTGCGTGCATCGGCCTGAAACGAGTGCAGCTTCATGGCCGGCCAAGGCGTCTTGCCATCCAGGGAGAAACTGGGGCCCGAGGGCTCAATCACGTTCAGGTGCTTGGCCAGGTCGCGCAGATAGTGCGCAACAACAGAGCAAGCTGCCTCGGTCTGGGCGGTCTTGGCGCCCAGGTCTTGGCGCACCACAGCCTGCTGGCTTTGCAGCTCTGTGGCCTGTGATTTCAGTTGGTTCAAAAAGCTCACGGTCCCTCCCCGGGGTTATGTAATGTGGTCAGCAGCTGTTGCCCGGTCAGCCGGTAATGCTCGCGCGAGGCGAAGCGGTCGGTCATGCCGGCGATGTAGTCGGCCACGCTGCGCTGCAGGGCCGGTCCGGCATTCCAGGTGGCGGGCTGGGTGGACTGCGAGCGCAGTGCAAAACCAGCCTGCATTTCCTGGGGCGCCACACAGTAGGTGACAAACAGTTCGCGCACCATCTGCTTGGCCTGGGCCATGGTGTGCACCACCCGCGGGTGGCGGTACAGATGCGCGAACAAAAAGCTTTTGAGCTGGGCCGAGCGTTGCTGCATGGTGCTGCTGAAAACCAGCAGGGGTGGGCTCTGGCGCACGTCATCCACCGACTGCACCTGGGCCTGCGCAATCGCTTGCTGGGTGGCGGCAATCACATCAAACACCTGGTCGCTGAGCATCAGGCGGATGCTCTCGTACATCAGCCGGCGCGCCTGCGCGCGCTCGCGCAAATGGGCGTGCTCAGCCAGCGCGCGTTCGCAGTAGGTGGCGAACAGCGGCACCGCCTGCATTTGCTCCAGCGTGATCAGGCCGGAGCGTATGCCGTCGTCAATGTCATGGGCGTTGTAGGCGATCTCGTCGGCCAGGTTGCACAGCTGCGCCTCCAAACCGGGTTGCCGGGCCACCAGAAAGCGCTGGCCCACACCGCCCTGCCCGTCCGCATACCCGTGTTCGGCCGCCTCCAGCAGCCGCGCGTTGGTGCGCGAGCAGTGTTTGAGAATGCCCTCGCGGGTCTCGAAGGTTAGGTTCAAGCCATCGAACAGGGGGTAGCGCTCCTCCAGCAGGTCCACTACCCGCAGGCTTTGCAGATTGTGTTCAAAGCCACCAAAGTCGGCCATGCATTCGTGCAGCGCGTCCTGGCCAGCATGTCCAAAGGGCGTGTGACCCAGGTCATGGGCCAGGGCAATCGCCTCCACCAGGTCCTCGTTCAGTCGCAGGGAGCGGGCGATGCTGCGCCCCAGCTGCGCCACCTCCAGCGAGTGCGTAAGGCGGGTGCGAAACAGATCCCCCTCGTGGTTCAGAAACACCTGCGTCTTGTAGACCAGACGCCTGAAGGCGGTGGAGTGGACGATGCGGTCGCGGTCGCGCTGGTAGTCGGTGCGGGTGGCGGGCTGGCTCTCGAACAGGCGCCGACCGCGCGTGTAGGCCGGGTCGCAGGCATAGGGCGCCAGGCCCTGCACTACGCCACCCTGCGCCGCTGGCGCCACTAGGCTTTGCAACATGCGTCGATCACCTCGCGCACCAGCGCATCGGGCGCGCCCTGCATGCGGGCCCGGCCCGTGCCCTCAATCAGCACGAACTTGATTTCACCGGCATCCGACTTCTTGTCCAAGCGCATCAGTTCAAGGTAACGCCCGGCGTTGTCGGCGGCGTCCAACACCGGGCCCACCACCGGCAAACCCGCCCGCACGGTGAGCGCGTGCAGGCGCTGCACCAGGCTGGCATCCACCAGTCCCAGGCGTTGCGACAGCTGTGCTGCCATCACCATGCCGCAGCCCACCGCCTCGCCATGCAACCAGGCGCCATAGCCCATGCCGGCCTCGATGGCGTGGCCAAAGGTGTGGCCAAAATTCAGAATCGCACGCAAGCCACCCTCGCGCTCGTCCTGCGCCACCACCCAGGCCTTGATCTCGCAGCTGCGCCGCACGGCGTGGGCCAGGGCAGCTGCATCGCGCGCCAGTAGGGCGTCCATGTTCTGCTCCAGCCAGTCCATGAATTGCAGATCGGCAATCGGGCCGTATTTGATGACCTCGGCCAGACCGGCACTGAGCTCACGCGCGGGCAGGGTCTGCAGCGTGTCCAGATCGCAGATCACGCGCAGGGGCTGGTAGAACGCGCCAATCATGTTCTTGCCCAGCGGGTGGTTGATGCCGGTCTTGCCCCCCACCGAGGAATCCACCTGCGCCAACAGCGTGGTGGGGATTTGCACAAAGGGTACGCCGCGCATGAAGCTGGCCGCGGCATAGCCGGTCATATCGCCCACCACGCCTCCGCCCAGCGCCACCATCAGGGTCTTGCGGTCGCAGCCGTTGTACAGCAGGGCGTCAAAAATCAGGTTCAGGGTCTGCCAGTTCTTGTGCACCTCGCCATCCGGCAGCGCCAGTGTCAGTACCTTCGGGTATTTTTTGCCCAACGCTTCCACCAGACGGGGCGCATACAGCGGCGCCACGGTTGTGTTGCTCACCACCAGCACCGAGGTGGCGCGCGGCAGGCCTTCGAACATCGCTTGCACATCCAGCAGCTGGGAGCCGATATGGATGTCGTAACTGCGCTCGGCAAGGTCAATGGAAACGGTTTGGAAAGAGGGCTTGCTCATGCCCCAAGTTTAGAGCCTTTGGCGCAGCGCCCGCCGCGCCTGCCGGACCGGCTTCAGGGCTTGCCCATGTCGCCGGACAGCTCCAGCTGCATCACGATCATGTTCACCAGCGTGGACACCGACGGCCTGCCGGTTTCCAGCACAAAGTGCGCAACCTCGCGGTACAGGGGGTCGCGCTCGGCAAACAAGTTTTTCAGCTTCAGCAGCGGGTCGGCCACTTGCAGCAGCGGCCGGTTGGAGTCGTGGCGCAGCCGGCGAAACAGCTCTTCGGGAGTCGACTTGAGGTACACCACGCGGCCACGTGCATGCAGATGCTGCCGATTGGCTGCTCGCAACACCGCGCCTCCCCCGGTCGACACCACCTTGGCCGGCGGCTGGGTCAGCGTATCCAGCACCTCGGCTTCGATATCACGGAAACGCGCCTCACCCTCACGTTCAAAAAACTCGCGTATGGAACACCCGATCCGGATTTCGATTTCGTGGTCCGAATCAACAAAGGGCAACTGAAGCCGCCGGGCGAGTTGCCGCCCGACGGTGGTCTTCCCGGAGCCGGGAAGGCCTACTAACGAAATCACACTGACTGCCTGCTAATAAGGTGAGGGTGGTAAAAAGCAATGTCCTTGAGAATCCAAGGCTGTGTCTGGAACACTTCCGGGCAAACGCAATACGGTAGAACTACCCGACTCTGTTCCGTTGACTGAAACGGAAGCGGTTAGTCTGTCCACAATCCAGAGTGCAGAAGCCTTGAGAAAAGTGACACTAAAAGGTGCAGTTCCGGTGCTATCAGTTGTTACGGTAGCAGGTATGGCACCGCCCGCAGAATTTTGAGGGGTCAAATATCCATCGATCTTAGTGTTGACGGGAACAGGGAGTGCATTTTCAGCCGGGCAAAGGCCAACCGTGGAAAGATCCGTATTGCTAATTTGAAATCGAACGCCGTCTTCCCCCGTATCCAATGAGCCATTGCCGTTCGCATCTTCTGAACAATACGTGTTGACTATTGTGCAATTCGCGCCAGTACTGAATGCCACCGGCCTAGCCCGCAATGTAACAACAGAATTGGCTACCGGGTTATTGTTCGCATCCGTCACCTGCACAGAATAATCCTGAATGTACAAAGTCTTGTCAGTAGATTCTCGAATAACAGATGCCGCACCAAATGCAACTGACAGCGCCTGCCCCCCCACAGTCAAAGCCTTCGAAGCACTGGGGCCACTTTGATTTTGAATATTAGCGGTAACAACTATGCCATTTTGAATTGATGCGGATGAGCCCGAATAAAAATCCGCATAGGCATAGCCAGTGCTGTCAGTCAATTGATAAGCCGGCGTTAGATACTCACCCGAGCCTGGTCCCCCAGCCATGGTAAAAAACACGGGAACATTGGCTACCGGCTGACTTGTATTGCCCACTGTGTAGAGTGCTCGTGCCGCCATGCGTATGCTTGGAGTGGAAGTGCTGGTTGAAAGCGGCAAGGTCGTCTGGCTGGCATTTAATATGACTCCATTCGCTGACGCGGACGGTGGGGAAACAAAAAGTACCACTGTTGCTGTGTGGCCCAGATTGTCGACAACGGTAACCGTGGCACTTCCCGCCAAAGTAGAAGTTAGCGTCGAAACAAAGGGACTTGAGCTAACTACCGCAGTGCTAAATGTTCCCAAGGTACTCGTAAAAGTTACCGAACTTGCGCCAGGAGCAGTCACAGTTACCACTTGCCCCACACCAGTCGACATAGTGGAGTTATTCGCAGGCGAAGCAACCGCAATCGCATTTCCTGCTGTCACATTGAATGCGAATGTCTTGGCATTGCCTAAAGCGGTGACATTCACACTGGCACCACCTACTGCGATACCAGAAACAGATGCGCTGGCAATACCATTGGCATTTGTCACCGCAGTAACATTACTCAACGCCAATACGGTCGGATCGGTAACGGCGAAAGTAACCGCTTTATTTGCCACCGTTGCACCTTTTGCATCTGTGACGACAGCACTCAAGTTCACGCTGGTACCACCAACGATAAGTGAGCTCCCCCCCGTGCTCGACACCGTCAACGTAGCACCGTTGATTTGCACTTGAAGGGTTGCGGGACTTGCAGTGCATGAGGAGCAACTTGCAGTCACTGTGGCTAGTCGAGTAGACAATACCGTTGAATCAGCCACCAACGTAACGGTGGCAAGACCAGTAGTCGCATCTGTAGTAACAGTGGACTGACTCAGTATGGAGTTGCCAGTGGACGAGAGTCCAATTGCGGCCCCTTTGACCAAACCGTTCGAAGCATCCAGCGCACGAATAGTCATGGTGATTGAAGAGGTACCGTCTGCATTGAGAGTCAAAGGATTTGGCGCACTCAGGACCAAATTGGCGATCACAGCCGTCGACGACGCCGGAGTCACTACAGCAGTCGGCGTCCTAGCCTCCCCACCCCCACCCCCACACGCCGTCAAAGTCGCCGCTATCAGCAAGCCGGTAATCGTTTTCAGAATGGACATCTTTACT
>JAYVNF010000142.1:0-17560 GCA_043758575.1 Rhodoferax sp. | reverse complement strand
TCAGGCTGGTGCTGTTGATGTTGAGCACCGCAAAGGTGTCGCCGCTCTTGGGCGCGCCTTGCAGGGTCAGGCTCCAGGCATTGGGCGCGCCGCCACCCAGAATGGGCTGGCCGGAGGTGTAGGTGAAGCTACCGGCCACGTCACTGCGGGTGTAGCTGTTGCCCGAGGTGAAGCTGATGGTCACGGGCACGTTGGAGGGCGGGTTCACGCCGGTCTGCAGTGAAGAGAGCTGCAGGCTGCCGGTATTGGTGTTGCCCATCTGGCCGACGATGGGGCTGGCCACGGCCAGCGAGGCGGCACTGGAGAAGACGCGCTGGATATTGCTGGCCGCGCTGCCAAAGGGCTTGAGGTAGAAGCTGTCGCCGGCGTGGGCGGCGCCCCCGGTGTTGGTGATGGTCAGGCCATCGATGGTGACCGGGGGTGTGGCCAGGTCAAACGCAGTGGCCTGGCCATCGGATTTGCGCGTGATGGTGCCGGCCGTGGCGGAGCTGAAGTCCAGCTGGTAGTCGGAGGCCACAAACTGGGTGTCATTGGCGATCGACAGGTGGATGCCAGGCAGGGGGGCGGTGGCATTGTTCTGGCTGGAGGCCAGCACATTGTCCACACTGACCGGCGTGAACAGATTGCCGCCGGCCTGGCCGTTGAGGTCCAGGCCCAGTGCGTGCTGGGTGTTCATGCTGGTGGTCACTGCCGTGGTCAGGCGTCCCAGCAGGTTGCGGCCCTCCACCAGGTCGCTGTTCTGGAAGCGCAGCAGTCCCGGGATCTCGCCGCCGCCCAGGGTGTTCTCGTCCATGGTTACGCTGTTGCCGGCGCGGGTGATGACCAGTTTGCTTTGGTTGGGGTCGTTGAAATCGTTCTTGGCCAGCGACAGGGTGGAGGCCTTGTTTTCCAGCACCAGCGCCTGGCTGCCGCCGATGTACACCCCCACGGTGCCGTCACTGGCCGGGATGGAGGTGGTCTGCACGTACTGGTTGAGGTTTTTGATCAACTGGTCGCGCTTGTCCAACAGGTCATTGGGCGGCTGGTCATTGCCTTGCGCCCGGGCGATCTGCTCGTTGACGTCGGCAATGTTCTGCGCCAACGTGTTGACCGCAGCGACCTTTTGGCCCAGGGCCTGGCTGATACCACTTTGCAAATCGTCTAGGCTTTGCGAGGCCGCACGCATGCGCCGCGCAGTTTCGTCAATACGGGTCAGGGCCACGGTGCGGGCGGTCAGGTCGGTCGGTGCGCTGGCGACATCGGAGAACGCGTTGAGCATGTCGTTGACCGAGGCCCCTATGCCATCGGTGCCGCCCTGGAACACATTGGAGATCTGGTTCAGGTAGTTGGCGCGGGTGACGTCGGCGGACTGGGTGGAGGCGGTGAGTGTGGCCTGGCGGGTCAGGAAGGCATCGTAATTGCGCTGCACGGTTTCCACCGCCACGCCTTTGCCGATGTAGCCAGAGCCGGTGTACTGACCGGCCACGGTGGTCTGCACCACGCTCTGGCGCGAATAGCCCGCGGTGTTGGCATTGGCAATGTTGTTGCCCACGGTCTGCAGGGCCACCATATTGGCATTCAATGCCAGCGTGCCGATGTTGAGGATGCCCATGTCCTGCGCCCCTTAGACCTGCACGCGGCGCATTTGCAGCGTGGTGTTGATGGCCCGGCTGAGCTTGGCAGCGTAGTCCGGATCGGTGGCATAGCCGGCCTTTTGCAGGCCGCTGGCAAAGGCCTGGGGGCTGCTGGTCTGCAGCTTGGCCTGGGCATAGCGCGGGCTGTCGCCAATCAGTTTGGCGTAGTCCTTGAAGGACTCTTCGTAGGAGCCGTAGGCGCGGAATTTGGCCACGGTTTTCTGCGCCACGCCGTTGCTGTACTCGGTGGTGGTGACCTCGGCGACCTTGCCGGTCCAGCCGGCGGTGGCCTTGATGCCAAACAGGTTGAAGGAAGGGGCGCCGCCCTTTTGCTGGATCTCGTGCTGGCCCCAGGCGGTCTCGTGGCCGGCCTGGCCAATCATGTAGCTGGCCGGGATGCCGGTGCTCTGCTCGACCTTGGCCGCCGCATCGGACAGCTTGTTGACGAAGGCGACCTGGCCGGCGGTGGGGGCGCGGCTGGTTTGGCCACTGTTGCTGACGTTGCCAACGTTGTGGTGGGGGTCCAGGCGCGCCGGTGCGGCGCCTGCAGGCAGGGTGGGCGCCGTGCTGGTGCCTGCTTTGCTGCCTTGGGTGGCCTCGGCCTGTGCAGCTTTGGCCGCATCGGCCTGGCGCGTCAGCTGGGCCGCAATCAGCTGCGACAGGCCGCCGGGCTGGCCCGACATCTGCACTGCAAACTGCTGGTCCAAGAGGTCGCTGCCCAGGTCGCTGCCGGCGTTGTCATTCATGCCGGACTTCATGGCGGCATTGGCATCGCGCATGCTCTTGATCAGCTCCTTCATGAACAGCGATTCAAACTGCTTGGCGGTTTCCTTGATGGACTCCGGCGTGCTGTTGCCGGCATCCATCTTCAGCTTGCCCAGGGACTTGGCGTCCGCGGCCAGGCTGTTGTTGAAAGACGAAGTGCCGTTGAGTGAACCGTAGCTCATATCAGATCACCTCCAGCTCCGCATTCAGGGCGCCGGCCGACTTGATGGCCTGCAGAATGGCCAGCAGGTCCTGCGGCGTGGCGCCCAGGGAATTCAGGGCCCGCACCACATCGGCCAGCTGCGCGGCGGCGGGAATCTGGATCAGCTTGCCGGGCTCGGCCTTGATGTCGATCGTGGGCTTGTCGGTGACCACGGTGGTGCCGCTCGAGAGCGCATTGGGCTGGCTGACCTGCGGGTTGCTGGAGATGCTGATGGACAGGTTGCCGTGGGCAATGGCGCAGGCGCTCAAGGTGACGGCCTGGTTGAGCACGATGGAGCCGGTGCGCGAGTTGATGATGACCTTGGCCGCCTGCACGCTGGACTCCACCGCCAGCTCCTCCATTTCGGCAATGAAGCTGATGCGCTCGTTCGGGCTCACCGGCGCCAGCACCTGCACCGTGCGCCCGTCCAGTGCGATGGCCGTGCCGGGGCCGAATTTGCCATTCAGCAGCTGCGCCACTTTGCGCGCGGTCTGGAAGTCCGAGGCGTTGAGCGAGAGGCTGATGCTGCTGCCCTCCAGCAGGGCGGTGGGCACGGCGCGCTCGACCTGGGCGCCGTCCGGTATGCGGCCCACGCTGAGGTGGTTGACCGTGACCTTGCTGCCGCCAGAGGAGGCGCCGGCACCGGCCACGATCAGATTGCCCTGGGCCATGGCATAGACCTCGCCGTCCACGCCCTTGAGCGGCGTGGCAATCAGGGTGCCGCCCTTGAGCGACTTGGCGTTGCCCACGGAGGACACATTGATGTCCAGGGTCTGGCCCGGGCGGGCAAAGGCCGGCAGCTGTGCCGTGACCAGCACGGCGGCCACGTTTTTCATCTGCAGCTGGGCCAGCTGGGCGCTGGGCAGGGTCATGCCCAACTGGCGCAGGTAGTTGGACAGGCCCTGGGTGGTGTAGGGCATTTGCGTGGTCTGGTCGCCGGTGCCGTCCAGGCCCACGATCAGGCCAAAGCCGGTCAATTGGTTGCTGCGCACACCTTCAATGGAGGCGATTTCCTTGATGCGCGCAGCGTGCGCGGCATGGCCAAACAACAGGATGAACAGGGTCAGGCAGACCAGCACCAGGGCCAACAGCCGCTGTTGCTGCTTGCCGGTGCCTTTCGGTGCGTGGTTGGGGGTTTTCATTGTGCAAGGTCGGTAGCGGGGGGATCCGACAGGACCCTTTACCCCTCGGCACAATTCTGGAACTCTTTAGAACGGGTTAAAGCTCAAAAAGAAGCGGGATAACCAGCCAACTGTTTGGGCTTCGCCCTGGGCGCCACGGCCCTTGGACTCGACCCGCACATTGGCCACCTGGGTCGAGCTGATGATGTTGTTGGGCTGCAAGAGGCGCGGGTCCACCGTGCCGGAGAAGCGCATCACGTCCACGTTCTGGTTCACGCCAATCTGCTTTTCGCCGGCCACCACCAGGTTGCCATTGGGCAGCACCTCGATCACCGTGGCGGTGATGGAGCCGCTGAAGGTGTTGGCGGCCTGCGTGCCGCCCTTGCCGGAGAAGTCGTTATTGGTCTTGGCCGCCATGTTCAGGTTCAACAGGTCCACGCCAATCAGGCCCTTGAGCGGGGCCGCCGAGAGGGTGTTGTCGGACGAGGTGTTGCGGTTCACGGTAGAGGCCGTGACCTGGCTGGCGGCCAGGCTTTCGACGATCTGGATGGTGACGATATCGCCCAAGAGGCGGGCGCGGCTGTCCTCAAACGCCGGGCGGTAGCTGGCCTGCTGGAACAGGCTGCCAGTGGGGGCGCGGCGCGCCGCACTGGCCGGGGCGCTGCTGACCGGGGCAATCTTGTTTTCGGCGAAGTCCACTGTGACTTTTTGCGGCAGTGGCGCGCAGGCGGCGCACAGCAGCACGGCCAGGGCCAGGGCGCTGCGGCGCAGGGTGGTGCACGGGGTCATGGAGCGCCTCATTCGGTTAGAGCTGGGCCAGCTTTTGCAGCATCTGGTCAGAGGTCTGGATGGCCTTGGAATTCATTTCATAGGCGCGCTGGGTCTGGATCATGCTGACCAGCTCCTGCACCACGTTCACATTCGAGGTTTCCACAAAGCCCTGCATGATGGTGCCCAGGCCGTTGGCGCCGGCGGTGCCCGCATTCGGCTGGCCGGAGGCGGCGCTCTCGGAGTACACGTTTTGCCCGCGCGGCTCCAGACCGGCCGGATTGACAAAGCTGGCCAGGGTGATGGTGCCTATGCTTTGCGGCGCCGCCGTGCCGGGAATGCTGGCCGTGACCGTGCCGTTGGCCGCCACCGACAGGTTGGTGGCATTGCTGGGCACGGTAATGCCGCCCTGCACCAAGAGGCCGTTGGAGTTGACCATGCGGCCCTGGCTGTCGAGCTGGAACGAGCCGTCGCGGGTGTAGCCGGTGGTGCCGTCGGGCATGGTGACCTGGAAGAAGCCGTTGCCCTGAACCGCCACATCCAGGTTGTTGCCGGTCTGCTGCATGCTGCCCTGGGCAAAGCTGCGGCTGGTGGCCACGGTGCGCACGCCCAGGCCCACCTGCAGGCCGGTGGGCAGGGTGCTTTGCTCGGCGGTGTTGGAGCCGACCTGGCGCAGGTTCTGGTACATCAGGTCTTCGAACACCGCGTGCGCCTTCTTGAAGCCGTTGGTGGAGACGTTGGCCAGGTTGTTGGAAATCACGTCCAGCTGCATTTGCTGGGCTTCCATGCCGGTCTTGGAGATCCAGAGGGAGTTGATCATGGTGGTTTCTTCTTCCTTCAAATAGGTGCGCTAGGGGCTTAGCCTTGCAGGCCCAGCAGTTGCGCGGCCGAGCGGTCATTGGCCTCGGCAGTGGTCATCAGCTTGGTCTGCGCCTCGAACTGGCGTGCGGTCTGGATCATGCCGACCATGGACTCGATCACGTTCACGTTGGAGCCCTCCAGCACGCCCACGTGCAGGCGCGCGGTCTCGTCGTTGTTCAGCGGGTCGCCCGACTGGGCGCGAAACAGCCCGTCCTCGCCCCGGCGCAGCGGGTCGTCCGCGCTGGGCGTGACCTGCTTGAGTTTGGCCAGCACGGCGATCGGTTGGCCCGGCACCTTGGCGCTGACGCTGCCGTCGTTGCTCAGGGTGACGTCGGAGCCCGGCGGGATGGTGATGGGCGAGCCGCCACTGTCCAGCACGGTGCGGCCGTTGGCGGTTTTGAGGGTGCCGTCGTTGCTCACCTCAAAGCTGCCGTTGCGGGTATAGGCCTCGTTGCCGTCCAGGCCCTGCACCGCAAACCAGCTGCGGTCGGTGGTCATGGCATCCAGGGCGCGGTTGGTCTGCTGGGCCTGGCCCGGCAGGTCGGAAAAGCCAGCGGTGGACTCCACCGCAAACACACGGGTGCTGGAGCCCTCGCCGTTCAGAGGCACGGCGCGGTAGGTTTCGAGCTGGGCGCGAAAACCGTTGGTGGAGGCATTGGCCAGGTTGGAGGACAGAATCGCCTGCCGGTTGGCGGCGGCCCCGGCCCCGGTCATGGCGGTGTAAACCAGGCGATCCATGGTGCATCAGCTCCGTTTAGCGCAGGTTGACCAGGGTCGACATGACCTGGTCCTGCGTCTTGATGGTCTGGGCGTTGGCCTGGTAATCGCGCTGGGCGGTCATCATGTTGACCAGCTCGGCCGTCAGGTCCACGTTGGACTCTTCCACGGCGCCGGAGCGGATCTCGCCAAAGCGGCCCACGGTGGGCTGGCCCATGACCGGCGCGCCCGACTTGTAGCTCTCCAGAAACTCGCCGCCACCCACCGGTGACAGTCCCTGCACATTGCGGAAGTCGGCCAGGGCAATCATGCCGCCGCTTTTTTGCGTCTGGCCGTTGGAGTAGCGGGTGCTGATGATGCCCTTGTTGTCTATGGTCAGGCCGGTGAATTCGCCCGAGGTATAGCCGTCCTGTGCCAGGTTGGAGACGGCAAAGTTGGTGCCGTACTGGGTCACGCCGGTGGCGTTCACGGCCACGGTAAAGGGCGCGATGATGCTGGGGGCGGTGGGGGTCACCGTCATGCCGGCGCCCGGAAAGGTGGAGTTGGCGGCACTCAAAACGCCGTTGGCGTCAAAAGACATGGTGCCCAGATTGGTGGCCGAGGCAGAGGAGCCGTTGTAGACCGCCCAGTGGTCCAGGGCCGGGGTGGCGCCGGCGGCGGGGGTCGAGGCCAGGCGCTGAAAATTCAGGTTCACGGTCTGCGGCTCACCCTGGGAGTCGTACACCGTCAGCGAGGTGCCGTAGGTGGACAGGGGGGTGGGCGGGGTCTGGGTGGCGGCCACGGGTGCGCGCGCATTCAGGTTGAACTCCGCAACAATCGCCGTGGTCTGCTTGGCCGCAATCGGCGCGCCGGTGGGCACCGTGAGTTTTTGCGGTGTCGAGTTGGTGACCGCGCCGTTGATGTCCGTGGGATAGCCCATCAGGAAAGAGCCGCTGTTGTTGATGATGTTGCCGCTCTTGTCCAGCTTGAACTGGCCATCGCGCGAGTAGGCGATGGTGCCATCGGTTTTGGTCAGCTCGTAAAAGCCGCCACCGTTGATGGCCGCATCCAGGGTGTTGCCGGTGATGCTGATATTGCCCTGGCTGAAGTTCTGCGAAATGGTGGCCTCGGTCACGCCAATGCCGGCGACGTTGGCGGTGCCGCCTGCGCCCAGGGCCGAGGCCACCAGGTCGGCAAACTCACCGCGTGAGGACTTCATGCCCACGGTGTTGGCATTGGCAATGTTGTTGCCAATGACATCCAGGTTTTGGCTGGCAGAGGCCAGGCCGGAGAGTCCTGTTTGAAAGCTCATGATGCGGTCCTTGGGTTGGGTTTAGAGGATGGATTTGATGCTGTCGTACTTGATGCTGGCGCCGCCCTTGAGCGCCAGGTTCATGGCGCCGGTGCTGTCGGTGCCGACCGAGGCAATGGTGTCGCGTATCAGTGGGGTGGCGGTCACGGCGGTGGCGCCATTCTTGGCGATGACGCTGAAGGTGGGCGAGCCCGAGCCGGTGTATTTGGAGGCGTCCCAGCTGATGTTGTGGGTGCCGGCGGTCTGCGCTCCCAGGTCGAACTGGTCCAGCACCTGGCCACCCGGTGTGAGCACCTGCACCTGCACGCTGGTGGCGTCTGCGTCCAGGTTCACGGCAGCGGTGCCGGCACCGGCGCTGACGCTCATGGTGCTGCCAGCGGCCACCACCTGGTGGCCAATCATGGCCGCGCCCTGCATGACCTGCATGGAGGTGTACTGGGCCGACATGGACTTGATGGTGTCGTTGAGCTGCTGGATGCCCGAGACCGTGTTGATCTGCGCAATCTGGCTGGTCATCTGCGCGTTGTCCATGGGGTTCATGGGGTCCTGGTTGTTGAGCTGGGCCACCAACAACTTCAGGAAGCGGTCAGACTGGTCCTGGGCACTGGTGCTGCCCGTGGCAGCGCCAGTGGCGGCAGTGGCAGTGGAGGAGGAAACGGCGGCGACCATGGGTGTTCCTTAAAGTCTTATTGACCCATTTGCAGGGTTTTGAGCAGCAAGGTCTTGGCGGTGTTCATCACCTCGACGTTGTTCTGGTAGGAGCGCGAGGCGGAGATCATGTTGACCATCTCCTCCACCGGGTTCACATTGGATTGCGTCACATAGCCATCGGTGTCGGCCGAGGGGTGGGTCGGGTTGTAGGTGCGCTTGAGCGGCTCCTGGCTTTCCTGCACCGCGCTGACCTTCACGCCAGCGGCCGCCTGCGAACCCATGGGCACGGTCTCGAACACCACCTGGCGCGCCTTGTAGCCCTGGCCATCGGGGCCGGCCACGGCATCCGCATTGGCCAAGTTGCTGGCCACCACGTTGAGGCGCTGGGCCTGTGCGCTGATGGCGCTGCCAGAGACATTGAAGATGGAAAACATGGACATGGGTGGCTCCTGATGCTGTGCCTAGGCGCTACTGGCCCTGGATGGCACTCAAGATGGTCTTGGAAGCGCCGTTAATAAAGCGAAGAGTGGCTTCGTAGTGCACGGCGTTGTCGACGAAGCTGGCGCGCTCATGGTCGAGGTCGACACTGTTGCCATCCATGGCGGGCTGGGTTTGAAGCGTGTACGCCAGGGCAGCAGAGCCGTCGGCGCCGAGGCTGCCCAGCGTGCTCTGCAAGGGAATGTGTCGGGCATCGCTGGCTCCTGTGTTGGCACTGCTGCTGGAGGTGAGGGAAAGCGGGGTGGAAGCCGAGCTGCTGCCCAAAGCAGCGCTCATGGCTTCCTTGAAGTTGACATCGCGTCCCACATAGCCAGGGGTGTCGGCATTGGCAATGTTGCTGGCAATGACGCGCTGGCGCTCGGCCCGCACCACCAGTGCCTTGGCTTGAAAGTCCAGTCCGTTGGTCAAATTGGCAAACATGGCGGTCCTCGGCTACCCATTAAGAGGGAAACGCCGGCTGCAGGGGCTGCCTGTGGCTGGCGACGTGAGGCAATTATGGGAAAAACTTTAATTTGCGAGCCCGGGAATAGCGGGGGTTTTGGCCCGTATTTGGGGACTTAGTGCGCAGCCTGCCTGCCTATAGTTGCCCGCATGTCCCTCGTGCACAGGAGCCCTCCATGCAAACCTTTCTCTTGGTAAAACCCGTCTCACGTCGCTGGCCGCGCTGGGCCGTGCTGCTGTGTGTGGTGGCCTGGTTGATGCTGCATGCCTTGGGTGCCAGGGCCCAAAGCCAGGCGACACAGGTTCAGCTCCAGGAGCCGGACTACGCCGGCATGGCCCTGAGGTGGGCGCGCCAGACGCTGGCGCAGTCCCAGCCCGATGCACAGCAGCCGCTGCGCATGGAGGTGAGCGCCGGTGTGCTGGACAGCCGTTTGCGCCTGGCGCCCTGCGCCAACGTGGAAGCCTATCTGGCGCCCGGTGCCCGCCTGTGGGGCCAGAGCCGGGTCGGCCTGCGCTGTGTTGATGGCATGGTCAAGTGGAATGTGTCCGTGCCCATGCATGTGCGTGCCTACGGCCGGGCCTGGGTGGTGCGCGGCCAGGTCATGGCCGGCAGCCCGGTGCTGCAAAACGATGTGGCACTGCAGGAAGTGGACTGGGCCGAGGATAGCTACCCGGTGCTGCTGGACAGCGCCCTGTGGCTGGGCCAGACCGCTGCGCGCACCCTGAGCAGCGGCCAGGTGCTGCGCCAGGGCGCGGTGCGCCCGACCCAGGTGTTCCAGGCCGGCACGCAAGTGCGGGTGGTGGCCGAGGGCCGTGGTTTTGAGGTCTCCAGCGACGCCCAGGCCCTGGGCGCTGGGGTGGTGGGCCAGGCCACACGGGTGCGCATGGACAACGGGCGCATCACCAGCGGCACGGTGCTGGATGCACACACTGTGAAAATCGAACTCTGAAAAAGGGGACAGGCCATGCAATTAGTCCTAAAGTCCGTAACAATGCGGCCGATAACCTTGGTACGAGGCTACGCGCATCGTAGTTTTGGAGCACGCTATGAAAGTATCTGGACACAACCTACCCGACCTGCTGACGCCCAAGCCGTCAGCCACCAACACGCCCAAGCCGCACCCCGATGCGGCCCAGACGGCGCGCGCGGCCGCCAAGGACCCCGGCGTGGCCGTGGTGATCACCAGCAACAGCCGCACGCTGGGCAAAGACGCGCTCAACACGGCGTCGGACGTGGATACCAAGAAGGTCGCAGCCATGAAGGCCGCGATTGCGGACGGCAGCTTCAAGGTCAACCCGGAAGCGATCGCCGACAAGCTGCTCTCCAACGCCCGCGAGATGCTGGACGTACAACCCACGTAAGCGTCTCCGGGACAGCCCAAGTGGGCGCCTGCGCCTGGGTGGCAGGAGTCTGAGATGCGCAACCTTGCCCCCGCCCCCACGCCGGTTTCTCCGGCATCCCCCGTATCCCAACAACTCGACCTGGTCGAACGCCAGTTCAACCAGGTCGCGACCTTTCTGGCCGCCGGTGACGCCCCCCATTTGCAGGCCGCTGCGGCCATGCTGCAGGTGCTGAGCCTGGAGCTGCCGGCCTTGCTCAACCCCCAGGCCGGGAACCCTGCAGCCCGCAGCGCGCAGCATCCGGTCACAACCGCAACCCATGCAACAGCGGCAGCGCCCGAGCTGCGCCAGCGCGTGCAGGCGATGGCGCGCGGCCTGCAAATGCTGCGCGACAACCTGTCACGCCAGGCGGCCATGAACCTGCAAGCGCTCAAGGTGGTGGTGCCCACCGCGGCCAAGTCCACCTATTCGGGCGGTACCTCGGTCTACGGCGGGGTGGCTCGGCAAAGCGGTGCCTTCAAGGTGCTGGCGGCTTAAAGCGCAAGCCCTGTCCTGCTGTCCTGCCTGAGAGTGGGTACACCTAGCCTTCTGTCATGCCTGCGTGCGGGTGCGCAGGCGGGGCAAGGGGAGTTTGGGCGTTAGGTATTGAATCGTTGGCTCACCCAGGGTCGCGCAGGAAGGGGATATGCCGGGCGACGATTTGCGGTAGCCGCCATGAGGAGCTCGGCATAGCCCCTTCCCGCGCAGCGAGCGCAAAGGTCTAGCAAAGTAGCGACAGCAAAGGTCTCACCGGGCAGCGAAAGCAAAAAACTGCACAAAGCAGAGAGAGCAAAAATCTCCCCGCTCAGTGCGAGCGCATCTTGGCGCGCAGGCGCGCAATCGACTGGCTGTGCAGCTGGCAGATGCGTGACTCGGTCACGTCCAGCACCGCAGCGATTTCCTTGAGGTTCATGTCCTGCTCGTAGTACATGCTCATGATGTGCTGCTCACGCTCGGGCAAAAGCTTGATGGCGGCCACCAGGGCTTCGCGCAGCTTGTGGTCGCGCAGCATGTTGAGCGGGTCGGCCGCGCTGTCGGCCACATGCCGGTCCAGGTAAGAGTCGTCGTCCTCGTTGCGCCCGGCCATGTCTTCCAGGTACACCAGCTGCGTGCCCCGCACCTTGCCCAACAGACTTTGGTAATCGGGCAGGCTCATGCCGAGTTCGGCGGCGATTTCGGATTCCTTGGGCACACGCCCCAGCCGGTGTTCGACCCGGCGCATGGCGGTCTCGATTTCTTTCTGGCTTTTACGCGAACCGCGCGACATCCAGTCGTTCTCGCGCAGCTCATCGAGCATGGCGCCGCGTATGCGCTGGGTGGCAAAGGTCTCGAACTGCACGCCCTGGGTGGCCTCAAAGCGGGTGAGGGCGTCGGCAAGGCCGATCAGGCCGACCTGGATCAGGTCGTCGACCTCCACACTGGGCGGCAATTTGGCCATCATGTGGTGCGCCAGCCGGCGCACCAGGGGCTGGTATTGCCGGATCAGTGCGTTGCGGTCGAGTTGACCTTTGGCCGTGTACATCAATGGCTCCTGCTCATTTCCCCATACCTCACCATCTCCGCAGAGACCGCACCTGCGGGCTCACTGTCCGGATTGCCGGGCAGGGGCAGCGCATGTTCCAGCAGGCGGGTGGCCAGATGCCGCATGTCCGCATCCACCTGCAAGTCGGCCTGGGATGGATCGATGTGAATCGGATGCACCTCGTAGGCCAAAAAGTTCCTGGCGCATTCCCGCAGGGCATGGGCCACGCCGGCCGCCTTGTTGCCCTGGGGGACATCCCGCATCATATTCAAAATGGTCGGCTCCAGTGCGCCTTTTCGCAGCAAGCGCTTCAAGGCCAGGTAGCTGGTCAGCAGCGAGCTTTTTTCACCGGAAACGCTGAGCAGCGGGCGCACATCGCAGCCGCGCAGCAAGCGCACCAGCAGGTCCACACTGGCATACAGCACGACCACGCCATTGCTTTGAAAGGCCTGGCCCAGGCGCTGCAGGCTGTGCTCGGGCCGGCTGCCCAGCGCACACAGGGATTGCAGGCCCAGGGCCGCCGGCAGCACGTTCCAGGCCGGCGCCTCATCGTCGCACAGGCCATGGCCGAACTGGTAGTCCAGCAGCTGCTGCAGGCCGGGGTTGTCCTCGGTTTCCGAGACGGTGGCGTCGAGTACGCTGACGCTGTAGCCGAGTTCGCACAGGGCGCTGCTGAGCTGCCACAGCAGGGGCTGCTCGGTGCGGGCGTCGCCATGCGAGACCACCGTCAGCAACTGTGGCGCCAGCGGAGCGGCCAGACCCAGCAGGCCGACCGCCTGGTTCAGGGGTGCCTCATGCATGGAGCATTCCGGGTGTGGCGCTGGCAGCGTGGCTGAAAATAAAGCCGAGGTCGGCAATCTTGGGGTCGTAGGCCGAGTTGCCGGTCGAGCGCATGCAGGCGCGCACCAGCTTGTTGGCGTTGGCGGCTTCCCAGTCTTCGGGCACGCGCTGGCCGGTGGTGACGCCGCGCAGCACCAGCTGGTGGCGGATCGCCACATCCAGGGCGGGGCCGAGTTTGACGGCTTCGTCGATCTTGGAAAAGATCACCTGCTGCGCCACCGGCAGCTTGAAATGGCTCACCGTGTCTTCCAGCGTGTCACCGTGGCCACCGGCATTGAGCACCAGCAGGCGCTTGACGCCGGGCAGGTCCAGCAAGTCCATCATCTCGCGCTTGCGCGGGTCGCGCGGGGCCAGGCCGGTGGTGTCGATCAAAACCATTTTCTTGTTCGACAGCAGACCCAGCAGGTCCTGCAGGGCGGCGCGGTCATGCGCCAGGTGGGCGACTATGCCCAGCATCTTGCCGTAGGCGCGCAGCTGTTCTTGGGCGCCTACGCGGTAGGAGTCCAGGGTGATCAGGCCGACGCTGCTGGGGCCGTGGGTGCGGGCGCACAGGCCGGCCAGCTTGGCTGCGGTGGTGGTCTTGCCCACACCGGTGGCACCCACCAGGGCGAAGATGCCGCCTTCCTGTTGCAGGGCCGTGCCCTTGGCATCGGTGTGAAGATTGCGCTCCAGCACATCCATCACCCAGGCCATGCACTGGGCGGCATCGGCGCCTTCGGGCATGCGTTCCAGAATCGTGCGCGAGAGCGTGGGCGAAAAGCCGGCGCGTATCAGCTTGAGCATGAGGTTGGCCTGGATCGGATTCTGGCGCGCCTGGCCCAGCCAGTTCAGGGTGTTGAAGCGGTCTTCAATCAGGTCCTTCATGGCATTGAGTTCGCGGCTGATGCTGGGCGACAGGCCTTGGGCCATCAAGGGGGCGGGCGCTTCCGCCGGGGCGGGCGGGCTGGCTTTGAGGACCAGGGCCGGGGGCTGCGGCGCGGCCGTCTGAAAGCTGTGTGCCAGTGGGCTGCTGGCCGGGCGGGGTGCCTGCGGGCGTGCGCCCGCGGCGTCGTCGGCTGGAATGCGGATCAGCTTGCTGCTGTTGCTGGGGCTGCTCTCGCCGCATTCTTCCTGGCGCCGGCGTGCCATGCGCTCGCGCACATAGTCCTGAAAGGACAGGGTGCTCATGGCCAGCTGGGCTGCGTCCTCTTCCACGGCGCTGGCGACTTCTTTGAAGCTGGGCTCGGCACTGCGCGCCTGGGGCGCTGGCGGGCGGCTCTGGCCCATGCTGCCTTTACCCTGGTTGGACTGGCCACCCAAGCTGGCGCTGTCCTGGTCGAGTGAGGCCAAGCTGTCTTCGCCGGTGGCCACCACCTCGACGCCGTTTTCCACCGGGCGGTTGGAGAGAATCAGGGTGCCCTCGCCAAAAGCCATGCGGGCCTTGGCCAGGGCTTCGCGCGAGGTTGCGCCGGTAAAGCGTTGGATGTTCATGTTGCACCTCTAAGAATCGGACCAATGCGGATGGTGTGGGTTTCGGGTATTTCGCTGTGCGCCAGCACCTGCAGGCGCGGCGCCACGCGGCGCAGCAGCCGGGCAATCGAGCCGCGTATCTGGTCGGGCACCAGCAGGCAGGCCGGCAGACCGATTTCTTCCTGGCGCATGGCGGTCTCGGCGGCGGTCTTGGAGAGCATGTCGGCCACACCCGGGTCCAGTGCCGGGCCGGCCGCGTTGCCCAGGGCTTGCACCAAGAGGCGCTCCAGACCGGGGTCGATGGCAATGACATTGAGCTCGCGGGTGGGGCCGTAGATCTGCTGCACGATGGCCGGAGCCAGCGCAATGCGCACGCGCTTGGCCAGCTCGACTGGATCGGTGGTGCTGGCGGCGTGTTCGGCAATCGACTCGATGATGGTGCGGATATCGCGGATGTGCACCGACTCATCAAGCAGCAGCTGCAGGACTTTCTGGAAGACGGCAATCGAGACCATTTTGGGCACGACCTCTTCGATCAGTTTGGGGGCCAGTTTGGCGACGTGTTCCACGAGTTGTTGGGTCTCTGTACGGCTGAGTAATTTGGAAGCTTGAACTTGCATCAAGTGTGACAAATGGGTGGCCATGACGGTCTCCGAATCAACCACGGTAAACCCGGCCATTTGCGCTGCTTCCTTTTGGCTGGCGTCGATCCAATGCGCCGGCAGGCCAAAGGCCGGGTCGGTGGTGGCCGTACCAATCAGCGGCGTGGTGATGCCGCCCGGGTTGATGGCCAGGGACATTTGCGGAAAGGCCTCGCCCTCGCCGACGATGACGCCGCGCAGGGTGATACGGTAGGCGCTGGGTTTCAATTCCAGGTTGTCGCGCACATGCACAGGGGGAGGAAGAAAGCCCACCTCCTGCGCAAACTTGCGCCGCACGCCTTTGATGCGGTTCAAGAGGTCGCCCTGGCGTGTCTTGTCGACCAGCGCAATCAAGCGGTAGCCCAGCTCCAGGCCGAGTTGGTCGACCGGCTGCAAATCGTCCCAGGAGGCTTCGCCGTCGTTGGGCACCACCGGTGCCACCAGTTCAGTGGCAGTGACCACCGGGCGGTTCGCCAGGGCCCAGGCGCCGTAGTACAGCACGGCGGCAATCGCCAGAAACACAAAGTGCGGCATGCCGGGAATGATGCCCAGCACAAACATGATGGTGGCGGTAATCGCCAGCACGCGCGGCGAGGCAAACATCTGGCCGACGATCTGCTTGCCGATGTCCGTGTCCTTGCCCACGCGTGAGACCACCATGGCCGCGGCCACCGAGATCAGGAGGCCGGGAATCTGCGCCACCAGCGCGTCACCGACGGCCAGCAGGATGTAGGTGTTGGCAGCCTCGCTGGCGCTCAGGTCATGCTGCAGCACGCCGACGGTGAGGCCACCAAAGATGTTGATCAGCAGAATCAAAATGCCGGCCACGGCATCGCCACGCACGAACTTGGAGGCACCATCCATGGAGCCGAAGAAGTCGGCTTCCTCGCCAATCTCGGAACGGCGGCGCTTGGCTTCCTTCTCGTCGATCAGGCCGGCATTCAGGTCGGCATCCACCGCCATCTGCTTGCCGGGCATGGCATCCAGGGTGAAGCGCGCAGACACCTCGGCAATGCGCTCCGAGCCCTTGGTCACCACCACGAAGTTGATCACCACCAGAATCGCAAACACGATCAGACCGACGGCAAAGTTGCCGCCAATCAGGAAGTGGCCAAAGGCCTCGATCACGGCGCCTGCGGCACCGGCGCCAGTATGGCCTTCGAGCAACACCACCCGGGTCGAGGCCACGTTGAGCGACAGGCGCATCAGCGTGGTCAAGAGCAGCACGCTGGGGAAGGCGGCAAAGTCCAGCGGCTTGATCATGTAGGCGGCCACCATCATCACCATCAGGGCCACGGCGATGTTGATGGTGAAGAAGGCGTCCAGCAGCATGGGCGGAAGCGGCAGCACCATCATGGCCAGGATGGCCACTACCAGCATGGGGGCGGCAGCGCCCTGGACCACGCCTGAGTTTTGGCTGTACCACTGCTGCAGGCTTTTGAGCTGGGTGTTCATGCGGTCACCGCTTTCAGGGTTTTGGAGTGCGGGTCAAGTTCGGGCGGCACAAAGGGTTGTGGTACTTCGTCGGGCATGGGGCCCTGGCCTTTGAGGGCAGCCCGCAGGCGGTAGACATAGGCCAGCACCTGGGCCACGGCGGTGTACAGGGCGGAAGGGATGTCGCGGTCCAGCTCGGCGTTGGCATACAGGGCACGCGCCAGCATGGGCGACTGCAGCACCGGAATGGAGTGGCTCTTGGCGATGTCGCGGATCTTCAGGGCCAACAGGTCACTGCCCTTGGAGATGACCTGGGGCGCACCCATGGTTTTTTCATCGTAGCGGATGGCCACGGCGTAGTGGGTCGGGTTCATGACCACGAAGTCGGCCTTGGGCACCGCGGTGACGCTGCTCTTGTTGGCCATCTCGCGCATTTTTTGCCGCATCTTCTGTTTCACCTGCGGGTTGCCGTCGCTCTCCTTACCCTCTTGCTTGACCTCCTGGTGCGACATCTTCATCTCGCCCTTGTGCAGGAATTTTTGCAGCGGCACATCCACCATGGCGGCCAGCAGCATCACCAGCAGCATCAGGCCCAGGCCGTTGGTCAGCCATTGCACCAGGTGGGCCACGGCCGAGGCCGAGGGTTGCAGCAGCAAAGAGGCCATGGGCACCAGGCCGTTGCGCAGGAACAGGGTGGCAATGGTGAACAGGATGGAGGAGATCAGCAGTGTCTTGGCGGTGCCGATCAGCTTCTTCTTGCTCACCAGGTTGGCAAAACCCGACAGCGGATTGACGCGGCTGAAGTCTGGCATCAAAGGCGTCAGGCTGGTGACCCAACCGCCCGAGGCCACAGCGGCAATGATGGCCGTCACGGCGATGATGGCGGCAAACGCGGCACTGCCGCCCATGCCCAAAACGACGGCGTCGTTCAGGCGCGGAAACACGGTGCGCACCGATACCAGCACGGCGGCGTCGAAATGCAATTGGCGGCTCATGTCCAGGCGCAGCTGGTTGAACAAATGCGGTGCCAACACCAGGATGGCGATGGCGCCCGCGCCCAGCACGGCGAGGTGCGAAAGGTCCTCGGAACGGCTGACCTGGCCGTCGTCACGGGCTTTTTGAAGCTTGCGTTGCGAGGCAGGTAAATTGCGGTCTTGGCTTCCGGATTCCATGGTCAGAACTTTGTGTGGTTCTGGCCATTGTCGTTAGGGGTGGTGGTTTCTAAAGGCCGAATAGCGGGGGCAAAGGTGGCTTGTTCAGACGGGTTTCTGAGGTTCTTGCTCTCGCTGCTTCGTGAGTCTTTTTCTATTGCTGCTTCGGGAGACTGTTGCTCTCGCTGCGCGGGAAGGGGATATGCCGAGCTCCT
>JAYVNF010000141.1:0-1852 GCA_043758575.1 Rhodoferax sp. | reverse complement strand
GCATCCATGGCGTCCAGCATGGCGGGCAGGCGGCCGTGCCAGGCATGCCAGTGCGTGGGGTTGACGATGACGTCGGCATAGCCGGCTCCGTTGGCGCCCAGGCGTTGGCACAGGCCGTAGCTGAGCTCGGCCAGACGCTGTTTGCTAGAGGCCAGGCCGCAGGCCAGGTCCAGAAAACCCAGAAAGTCCGCCAGGCCGGAGAACTTGAACAAGTCCGCCTCGGGCCTGGGCAAGGCCACACCTTCGAGCCGTGCCCATTGCGCAATGACGGCGGCCTCAAAGCAGCCCTCCAGGTGCAGATGGACTTCGGCCTTGGGCAGTTGGCGCAGGCGTTCGGTCAGGGTATGCGAGGGGGAATCGGACGTGGCATTCGGCAGGGCAGGGTTCATTTTGGAATCCTATCGTGGTGCTTGGTGGTCGCAGCAGCGCGGGGCTCGCAATAATACGCACTCCCTCTTACAGATCGCAAAGCCCACCATGCCCGCTACCGAAATCGAAGTCACCCCTGCCGGCACAGTCGCGGGCAAGCGCTTGCTGATCCCCACCGGCAAGCAGGGCACGACCCTGCCGCATGTGCAGGACTGGGTCACGGCCCAGCTCAAGGCCAGAAAGACGCTGAAAGACGTCAGCAACACGGTGCTGGTCAAGGGCATCAAACAATGGACGGCGTTTGAAGACAAGGCGGGCGCGCTCACGGTCTTCAAAATCACCTGAGGTGCGAACGCAGCAACGGTGGCACACTGGCGGCGGGCAATGTTCGCCCGCAACAGACAAGGTCGCACCCCATGACAATCGCACTTCCCACAGATGCTCTGGCGCAACTCTTTAGCAACGCCCGTACCTTCAACAAGTTCACTGACCAAGCGGTGAGCGACGCCACGCTGCACCAGCTCTACGAGCTGGCCAAGTGGGGCCCGACCTCCATGAACAGCCAGCCGGCTCGCTTTGTGTTTGTGAAAAGTGCCGCCGCCAAGGCCCGCCTCAAACCGGCCCTGGCCGCCGGCAATGCGGACAAGACCATGGCCGCACCGCTGTGCGTGATCGTGGCGCAGGACAGCAATTTCCAGAGCCACATCACCGAGCAGTTCACCGCCTTTGATGCCCGCCCCATGTTCGATGGCAATGCCACCCTGGCCAGCACCACCGCCTTTCGTGGCAGCACGCTGCAAGGCGCGTACTTGATTCTGGCGGCGCGCAGCCTGGGCCTGGACTGCGGCCCCATGAGCGGCTTTGACAACGCAGCCGTCGACAAGGAGTTCTTTGCGGACGGGCGCTTCAAGTCCAACTTTCTGATCAACATCGGCTATGGCGATGCCTCCGGCAACTACCCGCGTGGGCCGCGCCTGGGCTTTGATGCCGTGTGCCAGATTCTTTGATGGTGGTGCGGCGATGGGCGCCAAGCCCTTGGCACCTGGCCGGTCGCACTGCACTTGAAATGCGTTCATGCGCATAATATGCGCATGTTTTGCCAAAAAAGGAGTGCCTATGCCAGTCGCATCCAACGCCGCTGCCCCCGGCCTGCGCAAACGTGCCGTCAACCTGACCCTGAATGAAGGTCTGGTCGCGCAGGCCAAGAGCTACACCAGCAACCTGTCTGCCACCATGGAAGAGTTGCTTGCCGCGTACGTGCACCAGCAGCAGCAAGCCCGGCGCAACCGCCAACAGCAGGCCACCGCGGCGGTGTCCGACTGGAACGCCCTGCATGCGTCTGTAGGGTCATTTGCCGACGAACACACGACGCTGTAATGGCCCAGTTCGACGTACACCGCAACAAGGGTCCACTGAAGGAGTCCATTCCTTTCGTGGTGGTGGTGCAGTCTGCATTGTTTGACGGCTACCGCAGGCGTGTAGT
>JAYVNF010000140.1:0-5995 GCA_043758575.1 Rhodoferax sp. | reverse complement strand
GCCGATGGCAGCTGGCTGCTCGATGGCCTGATGCCGGTGGCCGAACTCAAGGCGCGCCTGGACATCGAGCAGGAGTTGCCCCAGGAAGACCGTGGCCGCTACAACACCCTGGCCGGCCTGCTGATGACAGTGTCCGGCCAGATGCCGGTGGCGGGCGAAAAAATCGCCTGCGCGCACTGGCAGTTCGAGGTCACCGAGCTGGAGGGGCGGCGTATCGACAAGGTGCTGGCGCGGCGACTGGATGAGCGCCGGCCCCAACATCTTGTTCCCTAGCCGCCCGCGCTGTCGATAAAATCGCTGCAAATGAAAAGAAACGGCCTATGCGCAAAATTCCTGCCAATGCAGATGTAATGACGACACGAGAGGCCGGAGAGTGCCTGGGTGTCGCGGTTCGTACGGTGCAGCTGTGGGTAGAGGCCGGTGTGTTGCCGGCCTGGCGCACCGCCGGTGGACACCGCCGCATTGCCCGCAGCGCTGTGGAAAAGTTGGTGGCCGAGCGCAAAAACGATTTGGCACCCGGCAGCCCTGCCGCCGTCCCCACCAACCCGGCCATCAAGCTGCTGCTGGTGGAAGACGATCCCCTGCTGCTGCGCCTGTTCAGCGGCGTGGTGGCGTCCTGGAATTTCCCGGTGGAGCTGTACACCGCCACCAATGGCTTTGAGGGTCTGGTGCGCATCGGCGAAATCCGACCGGACATCGTGGTCACCGACCTGGTGATGCCGGGCATGGACGGCTTTGAGATGCTGCGTGCCCTCAAGCAGCGTGGCGCCGGTTTTGACGCGCTCAAGCTGCTGGTGATTTCAGCGCTCAGCAGCGACGAAATTGAGGCCCGCGGCGGCCTGCCCGAAGGGGTGAGTTGCTTTCACAAGCCGGTGAACTACGTCAAGCTGGAGATGCTGGTGCACAAATGCTTTAGCGAACGGCTGCAGAACATCTAGCCCAGCCCGTTCAGTCCATCGCTTGCACGCGCACCCGCAGCGCACCTGGCACTCCCAGGTGCGGATGCAGCCGCCCGGCCACCGCCCAGCCCAACAGCAAGGCGCAGCCACCGGCGGCAAACACGCCCGCGACACCGGTGAACTGCAGCACCAGCCAGGCCAGGCCGGGCGAGAGAATGCCCGATACATCGCGAAAGCTGGAGTACACCGCCGACATCTCGGTGCGCTCCGAGGGCTTTACCGACATCAAAAACGGCAGGCCGGCGCACACATCCAGCAACACCAGGCAATAGGAGCCCAGCAGCAACAAGCCCACCGTGAGCCAGGGCAGAGAGGACAGCAGCGTGGCCAGGATAAAGCACAGTGCGCCCAGCAAAAAGCCGGTGCGCATGGCGTGGCGCACCGAGCGGCGTTGCACCCAGCGGTACAGGAGCGGCGCCGCAAACAGGCCCATATTGGCCAGCGAGGTGGCCACGCCACCGACTGCATCGCCCAGGCCATGCTCGACCGCAAAAATGCCAATGTAGACAAAGTAAAACCACCAACCGCAGGAGCGCATGACGGCAAACAGCCAGCCGCCAATCAGGCGCGGCTGCAGAAAAAAGCGTTGCAGGTAGCGCCAGGGGTGGGCCGCACCGTGGGCCTTGCGCGCCATGCGTCGGCCATTGCCCAGACCGATCTTCCAGATGTAGCCAAGTATGGCTGCCGCACCCAGGCCGGCCATCAGAAACGGCGCGCCATGCCAGTAGGGCAGCAGCTGCACGCCTAGTGTCGGCCCCAGTACCCAGCCCAGGCCACCATAAAACATGCGCAGCGACTCCAGCCGCGCAAACTCCGCCTTGGCCACATGGTCCAGCACATAAGCGTTGAAGCAGACAAAGGAGGTCGCCGCCGCCAGCGTGTTGCACAGCAGTGCCAGCGCCGTCCATTTGCCGCCCAGCATGCCCAAGCTGGCCGACATCAGGTACAGGGTCAGGCCCATGGCATAGACCCAGCGGCGCTGCAGGCGCTGCGCCAGCAGAGGCACCGCCAGCGCGGTCAACAGCGACAGCAGGCCCACCGCAAAGTACAGCGCCGACACCAGCTGCGCATCGCCAAAGGCGCGGTACATCAGCAGCGGATAGACCGCCAGCGTGGAGCCCCTGACCAGCGCCTCCAGGCCGGCGATGGTGGCGAACTCGCGCACACCGGGTGCGGCTGCGGGCGGGATGGACGGTGCGCAGGTGGTGGTGGCAGGCAAGGCAGGGTGTGCGGGTGGGCGGCGGGGCAGCCAGTATCGCACCGCGTGGGCGCTGGCAAATAATGGAGGCCTTTGAAAGGCAGGTGATCCCCGTGGCAGAACTCTCCAACCCCCATACCGTGCGCGTTTACTGGGAGGAGCATGCCGGCGGCGTGGTGTATTACGCCAACTACCTGAAGTTTTTCGAGCGCGCCCGCACCGAATGGATGCGCGCGCTGGGCGTGGACCAAGGCCGCCTGCAGGCCGAGCAGGACTGCATCTTCGTGGTGGCCGAGGTGCAGCTGCGCTACCTGCAGGCGGCCCGCCTGGACGATTGCCTGCAGGTCACTGCCTGCGTGACCGAGCAGGGCAAAGCCTCGCTGCAACTGCAGCAGCAGGTCTGGCGCGGCAGCACCTTGCTCGCCGAAGGGCGTGTGCGCATAGGCTGCGTGCAGGCCTCCACCATGAAGCCCTGCCGCATTCCGGTGCAAGTCAGCGCACTGTTATGAATCACTGCGCAGCTGCTTGCACCACGACGGCGTAGAACCCAGGATGAATCAGTCCCAAAAGTGGCAAACGACGGGCACGGGCTTTGCTGAATGAAGGAAGGTTGGGTTCAATATTCATTCTGGAGGTCGTTATGAAGAAGTGGTGCGTCGCTTTGGCTTTTGCCATGTTGGGTCTGGGTGCTTCGGGTTCGGTGTTTGCCAACGAGTTTGAAGACCTGCGCGGCGAAATGACGGCCGCGCGCGAATCTCTGGTGACCCTGGTGGTCAACAAGGACAAACGCGGTGCCGAGCAGCAAAAACTGGTCAAGGAAAGCGCCGACAAGGTCAGCGCCCATCTGGCCAAGATGAAAGCCCCCGCCGGCAAGGAAGCCCAGTTCAAGGAACTCAGCGAGACCTGGGCCGCCTTCAAGAAAACCCGGGAGACCGAGCTGGTGCCCGCCGTGCTGGCTGGCAAGGACGACGACGCCAAGAAGCTGGTCAACGGTATCCAGAAAGAGCGCTACACCAAGTGCCAGCAACTGGTAGGTGACCTGGGCGGCTGATCCATGCCCTGGCTTGACCTGAAAATTGGCGCGCGCGTTGCGCTGGCCTTTGGCGTGGTGGTGCTGACCATCGTGCTGCTGGTGCTGGCGGTGCAGGTCGGCCTGTTCCGCAGTGCCGCCAATTCCCAGGCCATGGGCAATGGCGTGGCGCTGCAGTCGCAGGCCTCCGAGGTGCATCTGCTGGCCAAGGACAACGCCATCGCCAGCATGGTGATCCTGGTGTCCAGCAGCGCCGATTTGCAGGCCAAGCTGACCCAGGAAATTGCCCAGCGCGATGCCCGCATCCTGCGTGGCCTGGACGCGCTGGAAAAAGAATTGTCAGGCTCTGAGGACGACGCCGCACTGCTGCAGGAAGTGCGCAAGCGGCACAAGAATTACGTGGGCGGTGTGCAGCGCATTGTGGGCATGGTCAAAGACGGCAAGCAGGCCGAGGCCGCCTTCGCGGCCGACGAGGAAATGATCCCCATGTTGGCGCCGTTCATGGCCAGTCTGGACAAGCTCAACGCCCGTCAGGTCTCCAATGTGCAGGCCAAGGGCCTGGCCAACAGCAGCCTGATTGCCAGCACCCGCAGCGTCGCCGGCATAGCTGGCGTGCTGGTGGCGGTGTTTGCAGCGGCCGCCGGGCTGTGGCTGGTGCGCAGCATCACGGGGCCCTTGCGCCAGGCCGTGACCTTGGCCGAAGCCGTGGCGCAGGGCGACCTGACGCAACGGGTTGCCACCCATGGGCGCGACGAGATTGCCACGCTGATGCGTGCGCTGGACGGCATGCAAAGCAATCTGTCCTCGGTGGTGCGCAAGGTGCGCCTGGGTTCGGACAGCGTGGCCAGCGCCAGCGCCGAAATTGCCTCGGGCAATATGGACCTGTCCAACCGCACCGAGCAGCAGGCCGCCGCCCTGGCACGCACCGACGCCGCCATGGCCGAGCTGGGCAACGCCGTCAAGTACACGGCAAACAGTGCAGGTCAGGCCAACCAGCTGGCCCTGCAGGCCAGCAGTGTGGCAGCGCGGGGGGGCGAGGTAGTGGGCCAAGTGGTGCAAACCATGCAGGGCATCAACCAGTCCTCGCGCAAGATTTCCGACATCATCCAGGTCATTGACGGGATTGCCTTTCAGACCAATATCCTGGCCCTCAACGCCGCCGTGGAAGCCGCCCGCGCCGGCGAGCAGGGGCGCGGCTTTGCCGTGGTGGCCAGCGAGGTGCGCTCCTTGGCCGGTCGCTCGGCCGATGCCGCCAAGGAGATCAAAGCCCTGATCAACGCCAGTGTGGAGCGGGTCGAGCATGGCTCGGCCCAGGTGGACCAGGCCGGCAGCACCATGACGGAGTTGGTCGCCTCTATCCAGCGCGTCACCGATCTGATGGGTGAAATCAGCAGCGCCAACCAGGCGCAAAGTGCCGATGTGTTGGCTGTTGCCTCAGGGGTGGTGCAGATGGACGTGGCGACCCAGCAAAACGCCTCCCTGGTCGAGCAAATGGCGGCGGCGGCGGCCGGCTTGCGCGCGCAGGCCGAAGCCCTGGTGCAGACCGTGGCCGTCTTCAAACTGGCCTGAGCGCAAGCCCGCCTATTTGTCGTCCTGCACCACGGGTTGCTGTTGCATGGCGGCTTGCACCTGCTGTTTGACTTGTTGTGGCAGCTGCTGCGCAGACTGCGCGGATGGCGCTGACGCACCCTGCGCGGTCGTTGGTGCCAGCTGCTTTTTCACCAGCAGCGATGTCACGCCCAGCACCAGCAGCAGACTGACGATTCCTAGCAAGGCTTTCATGGGCGTTCGATCTCCGGGTGGTGGACTGATTCAAAGGCGGCCCAGATCGAGTCGCTGTTTTTTTCTAGGCTCTGCGGCACCGGCAGTGTGTGCAGCAGCGGGTCGAATACGCTGGGCGGTGCAGCTGGGGCCGGCTGTGCCGGCAAGACCTGCGCTACCGGTGCCCTGGGCACCCAGACGCGTTTGATGGGGTTGAGCATGGACTGGGATGTTTTCAAAGGATGGCGCATGCCGAATGGCCGCTGTATGGGGCGCAATGTGCCACGCGAGCCGCATTCTGACAATACAAGGCCCGTATGGTAGCGCCGCGGCGTCGGATTTCCCGCGAACAGCTGCCGCAGGCAAGGGAAGCCACATAGAATCGGGCCATTAACGTATCTGGAAACATTAGTCAATGGCCTTCCCACATACCCAAGTCGCACGCATCCAGAAATATGCCTCCCAGATCCGGGCTCTTGAAGACCGCTTGATGGGCAACGGCATCATTCCGATTGGCGAGCAAACCGTGATCCATACCGAAATTCGCCGCCTGAGGAAGGAAATGGAAGACCTGGAGAAGCGCACGCGTTGATGGCCCGTACAGGCAAGCCGAGGACATGAACGCTTTACTGCATGGGTCGGGGGCGCCATGGCCATTGCCTTGATTTCGGTTGCTCTGCTGGTCGGGCTGGGCTTGGTCATGTTGGAACTGCACCGGCGTTCGCTGCGCACCCAGATTTACCAACTGCCCGGAGGCTTGCGTTTTGAGGCGCAGCGCTTTTCTGTGCAGATCCAGCGCAAGCAGCAAGAGGTACGTGTGCGCTGTGGGCGCGGCATACTGCGTGCGCCTGGCGCTGGCGCCGCACCGGGTCCCGCACAAGCCGGGCCCTTGGAGTGCACGTTTGCGGCCATTGGCATTGCTGTTGAGGTGCGCGGCAGTGAGCCATTGAAGCCAGCAGAGTCTCGGTCCCCCAAGGCGGGCCCGTTCGACGTCATCATCCGCAGCGCCGATGGCACACAGCTCACTATCGAGCAGGTCAACGGGAC
>JAYVNF010000139.1:0-1857 GCA_043758575.1 Rhodoferax sp. | reverse complement strand
CCGCATTGTCCTGCACATGGTCCAGACGCTGGCTGCCGGGAATCGGAATGATGTGGGGCGCCTTGTGCAGCAACCAGGCCAGGGCCAGTTGCGCAGGGCTGCAACCGGCCTGCGCAGCCAGCACATGGTAGGGCGCCAGCAAGTCCAGGTTGCGCGCATAGGTCTCGGATGCAAAGCGCGGCATGCCGCGGCGTATGTCCTTGGGGTCCAGGCTGGCCACGTCCAGCAACTGCCCGCCCAGGTAGCCGCGCGCCAGCGGGCTGAAGGCAACAAAGGCCACGCCGAGTTCGGCACAGGCTGCCAGCACGGCGATTTCGGCGTTGCGGCTCCACAGCGAGTACTCGGTTTGCAGGGCAGCGATGGGATGCACCGCATGGGCACGGCGCAGCGTGGCGGCCGACACCTCACTCAGGCCGATGGCGCGGATATAGCCCTTCTCCACCATGCGGCCCAGCGCCCCGACGCTGTCCTCGATCGGCACCGCCTTGTCCCAGCGGTGCAGGTAGTACAGGTCTATCACCTCGGTGTGCAGGCGGCGCAGACTGTCCTGGCACTGGCGCAGCAGGGTGTCGGGGCGGCCGTCAATCACGCGCTGGGGCTTGCCATCGACCCGGGTGATTTCCATGCCACACTTGCTGGACAGCACGAACTCGGCGCGCCGTGCCTGCAGCACCCGGCCCACACGCTCTTCGTTGAGGCCGGCGCAGTACAGCGTGGCGGTGTCCATCAGGGTGTAGCCAGCGTCCAGTGCGCCCAGCAAGAGCCGTTCGCCCTGCTCTGCGCTTACTGCAGGACCGTAGCCATGGTCCAGATTCATGCAACCCAGACCGATACGGCCTACCTGAAACTCCCCCAGAGCGCGTTTATGCATATGCACCTCGTTGAGCAAAAGCCGCAACGTTAGCGCATTGCCCTACCGCACTACTTGGTTTGGGCGCGGCCAGCCACCCAGCGCATGCCGCTGGCAATGCTCAGCAGCACCACCACGTAGACCAGCACCTGCATGCCGGCGGGCTGGGTGTCATAGCCAATCAGGCCATGCAAAATGGTGCCCAAGGCGGTGGTTTGCGCCAGCACGCCCGAGGTATCCCACAGCGGCGCGCCCAGACTGGGCAGCAGGTCTGCCTGCACCAGCAGACGGGCCGCCTGCGAGGCCATGCTGGCGGCCAGCAACAGCACCAGCAGGCCAGTGACGGCAAAGAAGCGACGCACCGGAATGTGCAGCAGGCCCCAGTACATCAGGCTGGCAATCAGCGCGCCCGACACCAGGCCCAGGGAGCCGCCGGCCAGGGTGTCGCGCAAACCGTTTTCGCTGCCGGTGGCCACGCCGTAGAGGAACAGCACGGTCTCCGAGCCTTCGCGCAGCACGGCCAGCGCAATCACCACCAGAATCACCGATCGCTCGGCGCCGCCTTCGGCCACGGCGCGCGCCGTGCTTTTCATTTGCAGGGCCAGCTCACGTCCGTGCGAGGCCATCCAGATGTTGTGCCAAGCCAGCATGGCCACGGCCACCAGCAAGATGCCCACATTGAACAGCTCCTGGCCAATGCCTTCGGCCAGATTGGAGATTTGCTCCATGCCCATGGCCACCGCCACCGAGCCGCACAGGCCAATCAGCACGCCACCGGCAATCCACTTGCCGCGCTGGGCAATGCCACGCGTGGCCGCCACCATGACGCTGATGATGAGAAAGGCTTCCAGCGATTCCCGGAAGACGATGATGGCAGAGGAAAACATGGTGCGCGGCTCCTGTGTTTATTCGACCACGATGCTGCCTTGGGCAGCGGCTTCAGTCTCGTGGTATTCCTCCACAAAGTCGTAACGCCCGGCTTTCAGCGGGCCCAGGTTCACAATGCC
>JAYVNF010000138.1:0-17624 GCA_043758575.1 Rhodoferax sp. | reverse complement strand
TTCCTGCCACCCTACGCCCCCGACCTCAATCCAGTCGAATATTTGTGGGCTTGGCTCAAGCGACACGCGATGGCGAACTACTGCCCCGACAACCTCAGTGAGCTGCAAACGACCGCACGCAACAAGCTCAAGAGCGAGCAAAAGCGCCCCACGATCATCGCGGCTTGTTGGGCGCAGGCAAACCTGTGGTGATGTCATGATTTACGAAAATGTCAATAGGACGGAGTTGATGTGGCGCTACGCCTCGGCAAGCTGGCAGACTCGACGGCCACCGCGCGCCTGATCGGTCGAACGCAGCGGGTGATTGTGGCGTCGCCGATGTATCTGAAGGCCAGGGGAACACCCGAGACGCCGGATGACTTGGCTGCCCACGCGGCCATCGTCGGGCCTGCCGGGACGAACGCGGGCACATGGTCTTTTCAGAAGGATGGCCAAAGCGTGTCGGTCCGCATCGACAGCCGCCTGACTGTCACCGGCAATGAGGCGGCCGTAGCCGCTGCCGTGGCGGGAATGGGGGTCGTGACCACAGCGCTCTGGGGCTGTCGCGCCGAACTCGCTAGCGGCTCGTTGATCCAGCTACTTCCCGATTGGAAGATGGGCGAGGTCGAGGCCCACGGCATGTTCACGCCAGGTCGGACCGCGAAGCCCTCGGCACGCGCGCTGGTCGAGTACCTGATCAAGGAACTTCGTCGCTAGGCGTCGAGCGTGCGTGCGCCGCATCTGTTGCGCACGCGCGTCTGATGACCGGTGGTCAGTGATCCATTTGACGGATAAGTCTTAGTTGCCGACGCACCTACCCACGCGTGCATCGATCAAGAACAATCCATTCAGACGCCAATAGTGGCGCCGTCAAACTACAGGACAAACATCATGACCACACTTTCTGGCAAGGTCGCCATCGTCACCGGCGCATCCAAAGGGATCGGCGCCGGAATCGCCAAACTTTTCGCCCAATCGGGCGCCTCAGTCGTCGTGAACTACGCGACCAGCAAAGAAGCGGCGCATGCCCTGGTCGCCGAGATCACGAGTGCCGGCGGCAAGACCGTCGCCATCCAGGCCGACTTCTCGAAGACCGCCGATATCCAGCGACTGTTCGAAGAGTCGAAGCGCGCCTTCGGCACGCTTGACATCCTCGTGAACAACGCGGGCGTCTACGCCTTCGGCCCGCTCGAATCCGCGACGGAGCAGGAGTTCCACCGCCAGTTCACTACGAACGTGTTGGGCGTCATCACCGCAACGCAGGAATCGGTGAAATACTTCGGCCCGAACGGCGGCAGCATCATCAACATCAGCTCCATTGCCAGCGTCGGCTTCATGCCCAACTCGGTGATCTACGCAGCGAGCAAGAGCGCCGTTGACTCCATCACGCGTGTGACCTCGGTCGAACTCGCGCCCAAGAATATCCGCGTCAACACCCTTGCGCCGGGGGCCACCATCACCGAAGGCATCGCAGCGCTGGGTTGGCCGCAAGAGGCGGTCAAGGCCATCATCGCAACGATTCCGTTCGGTCGTCCAGGCCAGCCGGAAGACATTGCTCGCGCGGCCCTTTTGCTGGCCTCGGATGATTCGGCCTGGGTCACTGGCGAGCGGATCACCGCCTCCGGCGGCCATCGCGCCTGATCAAGATCGCAAGGCAAAATTTTTACGAGAAAGTCTTTATGTACAAGGTCTACGCCTTCGCCACACCCAACAGCATCAAAGTTCTCATCGGTCTCGAAGAATTGAACCTTGCGTACGAGCTGATCCCTGTCAACGTCCGCAAGGGTGAGCAGAAGTCGCCAGAGCATCTGGCACGCAACCCCAACGGGAAGGTGCCGGTCCTGGTCGACGACGAACTTCATGCAGGCGACGACGCCCTGTCCGAATCCGCCGCCATCTTGGTGTTTCTGGCCGAGCGCCATGGGAAGCTGTTGCCGACGACGGGAATGGCCCGCGCACGGTTGTTCGAGCAGTTGTTCTTCCACGCATCGGGGATAGCGCCAGCATTCGGCCAGGCCGGGTTCTTCCAGAAGAATGCAAGCGAGCAACTTCCGCTGGCAATCGACAGGTTCCAGAACGAGGCAAATCGCACGGTTGCGCTACTCGACCAGGTGCTGGTTCGCCACCAGTACGTTGCAGGAGACGACTACACCATTGCTGACATCGCACACTTTGGATGGATGTGGCGGCGCGCGTTTGCCAACGTCACATTCGATGGCCTGCCCAACGTCGCGCGCTGGTTCGACGCTGTGGCGGCACGACCGGCCACTCAGCGCGCCATCAAACGGGCCGAGGCATTGGTGCCGCAACCAGCATGATCTTTCGCCCGTTGAAGGCCGCCCACGTTTTGCAAATGAAAACACACAGTCGAACGGCTGCCATCAGTCCGTCAAAGCAAGAGCAGCGCTGCGAGCAACCCCGCGCGCTGTTTCTGCTGAGTGCCCCGACCCGGTGCAGCGCACTGCTAAGCGTTCAGCATGGCCGATGCTTCAGCCAATGCCCTGGTTGCTTATTTGCTTGAAGCGGGCCAGGGCCGCATTACCTGGCAAGACTCCAACGAGTAGTCCAAGCCTCGGCATTCCTTGCTACACACTTCGCATATGGCCACCGACAAACCTGCCGACCCCCCAACCCTGTTCAAAAACGCCCTGGCATTGGAATCGTGGCTGAAACAACACCATGCCACGTCGCCGGGTCTTTGGCTCAGGATCGCCAAGCGCGGCGCCGAGGAAACCAGCGTCACCTACCCGCAAGCGGTGGAGATCGCGCTGTGCTGGGGCTGGATCGATAGCCAGAAGAAGAGCCTGGACGCGCACCATTTCCTGCAGCGGTTCACGCCCAGGCGCGCGCGCAGCGTGTGGTCAAAGGTCAATGTCGAGAAGGTGGCGGCGCTCATCCAGGCGGTCCGCATGCAGGCGCCCGGCATGGCACAAGTAGAGGCCGCACAGGCCGACGGCCGCTGGGCGCAAGCCTATGACGGCGCGCGCACGGCCGTGGTGCCCGAAGACCTGATCGCAGCGCTGGACGCCGCACCGGCTGCCAAAGCCTTCTTCGCGACCATCAACGCCACCAATCGCTACGCGGTCTTGTGGCGCATTCAAACGGCCATGAAAGCCGAGACGCGTGCGCGGCGCATAGCCAAGCTCGTGGAGATGCTCGCGCGCGGCGAGACGGTCCATGGCGTCAAGCCCAAGGCCAAAGACTGAGTGCGTCGGGTGTCGTCGCAACGCAGCTGATGTAGTGGCTTAAAGCCGCGCCGCGTCCACCAACCGGGCACCCTGGCTCAGGTCCCCTTGCCACAAGTAGGCCGCCAGCAGGGGCTCGGTACCGCTGTGCATGGCGTGCACTTCCATGGAGGCGTGGGTGATCAGTGTGCCGGCCGCGTGCGTGCGCCATTGCGCGTCGCCCTGGCACCATTGCGCGCGGCCACTCAGCACTACATAGCTTTCTACCGCCGGGTGGGAGTGTTCCGGGTACAGCAGGTCCGGTTGCAGCAACAGCAAGCCGGCAGAGAGGGTGTCGTGGTGCAGATGGCCGGTCGGCCCCAGCAGCTCGCAGTACGCGTAGCCCATTAAGAAGCGCTGGTCGGTGTAGCTCGCGTTCTGCCGCCAGCACAGCGCATCGCTGATGCTCGCCAAGGCGCGGCACGCATCCTGCGTAGTGGCCTCCGCGCCGCGCAGGGCCGCAGCCAGATGCTGCACCACCGGCAGTTGCGTTGCCGCAAGCCCAGTTCGGATGGGGGCCGGAAGCCGCAGGCCCGCGCCCACGCTGCCAAACACTTCAGCCAATCGTGCCAAGGCCATGGCCCATTGTTCTTGTGACGCCATGGTGGGTCTACAGCGTGCGTGAACGCTGGCGCATGCGCGCATTCTCCAGAAGCACCGTGCCGCCGTTGCCGTGCACAAACTCGGCCACAAAAGCGCGGCCTATGTCGTCCTGCTCAATCGTCCCAAAGGAGCCCGGAATGAGCCGGCCCAGGCAGGCCAGTACCGGCGGCGTGTGCGCATTGCCGGCGATGATTCCGGGGCGAAAAATCGCCAGCTGCCCGAACCCCACAGCGCGCACCGTGTCTTCCTTGTGCCCCACGATGCGCGCGTAGCGAATCATGCTGTTGGCACTGCTGCCCGCCGCAGAGAGCAACCCGAAGCGTTCAATGCCGCCCGCGTGGCAGCCGCGTGCAAAGGCACTGACCATGCCAATCTCCAGCTTCTGGATATCTGCTTCGCTCCAGGCCTGGCTGCCCTTGCCAATGCCTATGCACGAGGCGCCAACCACCGGGTCGCCCAATGCGCAGACGGCGGCCGCAAGGTTCTCAACCTCACGCTCAAAGCTGGCGGCGCCGACATCCAGAACCACCTGGCGCAGCCGCGGCGTGGTGCTGAGCGGGACCGCCCTGCGGTTCACCATCACCACTTCGCTACAAGCGCTGCAAGCCAGCAATGCCCGCACCAGTGCAGAGCCCACCTGGCCCGTGCCGCCAACCAGCAAGATGCGAAAACCCATGGTCTGGTCTTTCTTAAAAGGGTTGCGCCGCAGCCACGGCCGGCTGCGCTGCCCGCGCGAAAATCACAATGCCCAGCAGGGAAATCAGCAAGCCCGCCGCCATGGCCCAGGACAGGGGCTCGTTGAACATCACCCAGGCCCAGACCATGGTGACCGGCGGGCTGAGGTAGAGGATGGCCGTGACCCGCGCGGCCGAGGTGTGGCGCAGCGCCAGGTAGTACAGGCCCCAGGCGCCAAAAGTGGCCACAAACACCAGCCACAAAACGCCGCCCATAAAACCCGCGGTCAGCGCAGGCAACACGCTGCCCTCATGCCAGGCAAACACGGCAAAAATGGCGGCCGCAGACAGGCACTGTATGCACAGCTGCTGGTATACCGGCATGGTCTTGGAGGGGCTGCCCTTTTGCAGCAACGTGGCCCACGCCAGTGCCGCCGTGCCCAGCACCGGAAGCAGATAGGCCCATAAGGGCGCCGCGCCGCTCTGGGTGGTAACGCCCGAGGCCACCACCACACCCACCAGCCCAATGAAGCTGCCCAGCCACTGGCGCCCGCTCAGGGCCTGCCCGGCCACGACAGGATGGCCACCACCAGCGGCAGCATGTCGGTAATCAAGGCCACCAGCCCGGTGGCCACGCCCTGCGCAATCGCCAGCGCAAAGCTGCCCAGGTAGCCGGCCATGGCCAGCGCGCCAAAGGCCATTTGGGACAGCACTTCTTTGAGCTTCCAGCGTGGCCCCAGTGCCAGGGCAAAGGGCAGCAGCAACAGCCCGGAAACCAGGCTGCGCCACAGCAGAATCGAGAAGATGGGCGCGTAGTCAATGGCAAAGCGGATGCCAACAAACCCACCGCTCCAGCTCAGCACCAGGGCGGCCTCCAGCAGGATCGTCAGTGCCACGGCACCCAGGCGAAGGGTGGGTGCGCCGGGTGGGCGCGCAGGGTCTGTTGGCAAGGGCTTGTGGCTCCCAGCGGCGCTAGGCCTGGGCTGCGGGCTGGATGGCATGGCCCCGGCCCAGGGTCTTGAAGGTGATCAGCAGCGTGAGCGTGGCCGCGCCTGCAACACCCGCCAGCATGGGCCGCGCCGTGCCGTCCACAAACAGGCCCACCACTGCCATCACGACGGCGCCGGTCATGAACTGCAGCGTGCCCATCAGCGCCGAGGCGGTGCCGGCAATTTCGCCATGCGCATCCAGCGCCAGCACGGCCGAGGAGGGCATCACCAGGCCCAGGCAACCATAGCCAATGAATAGCAGGCTCAGCATGGGCCACATGCCGTCGACACCGGCCAGGTTCAGCAGCAGGGCCAGCAGCATCACAGCGGCAAAGCAGGCCACCGCGCCCTTGACCAGGGGCGCCATGCCAAAGCGCTGGATCATTCGCCCGGTGAGCTGCGACATGCCGATGAAGGAAGCCGCATTGGCGGCAAAGGCATAGCTGTACTGGCGCGGCGTGAGGCCGTAGTGGTCTATCAGCACAAAAGAGGAGTTGGCCAGGTAGGCAAAAAAGGCGGCAATGCCAAAGCCGCCTATCAGCACCAGGCCCATGAAATGGCCGTCGCGCAGCAGCAGCCAGTAGGCCGCCAGCGCACTCTGCACGCTGCTGCCCAGGCGCTGCTCGGCGCTGCGGGTTTCGGGCAGGCTGGTGGCCAGCAGGCCCACCGCCAGCACGGCGGCCACGGTGACCGCCCAAAACACCGCGCGCCAGCCGCTCCACTCAATCAGAAAGCTGCCAAACAGCGGCGCCAGAATCGGCGAGACGCTGAACACCAGGGTCAGCAGTGCCATCAGGCGCGCAGCCTCGGCCCCGGTGTGCAGATCGCGCACCACAGCGCGCGGCACCACCATGCCAGCGCAGGCGCCCAGGCCCTGGATGAAGCGCCAGATCACCAGCGAATGGATGTCGGGCGCCAGCGCACAGCCGACGCTGCCCACGGCAAACACCAAGAGGCCAAAGTACAAAGGTTTTTTACGCCCCAGCATGTCCGAGGCCGGGCCGTAGACCATCTGGCCCAGGCCCAGCGAGATGAAGAAGGCCATCAGGCTGGCTTGCACACCAGCCGCCGAGGCGCCCAGGCTGGCACCAATCGAGGGCAGGGCGGGCAGGTACATATCGATGGCAAACGGGCCAATGGCCGAGAGCAGGCCCAGTACCAGGGCGATTCGGAAGAAGTGAAGAGGCATGCCGCCGATTATCCGTGGTGCGCTTATTGCTTGTCGGTTTGGGAAAAGGCAACCCTACAAATGAACACTGCTACCGAAGTCGTTGCGCCGCGCATGCAGGCCCTGCAAAAGTTGGAAAAAACCCTGAAGAAGCTGGACCTGAGCTGGAAGGTCATAGAGACCACGGCGCGCGTGGTCAGCCCGCCGCAGGTGGCCGGCTATATCCAGACGCTGGAGCACACCCGTCTGGCCTTCAGCCAGCTGGCCCGCGAGATGGTGGAGCAAATCGCCCAGACCCATTTGCAGAACTGCCGCCACGACCTGGCCGCGCGGGCCCAGGTGGCCATCGACATCCTGGTGCGCAACCTGTTCGAGCGCACCGCGGACGTTGGTTTCATTGCCACCGATGCGCCCTTGGTTGGCTTTGTGCAGGCACCCGAGGCGGCTGCGCACGCGGACCTGCAGCAGCGGCTGCAGGAGTACCGCGCCAAGTACACGGTGTACGACGACATCCTGGTGCTGGATGCACAGGCGCAGGTGCTGCTGGCACTCAGCCGGCGCAGCACCCAGCCGGCCGTGGCCCCGCACTGGTGGGCGCAGCTGCTGTCCAGCCACGGCCATGTGGAGCACTACGGCGCCAGCGCCTGGTTCAGCCATTTGGGGCTGGTGCTCTTGTATGCCCACCGCATCCTCACGCCGGCGGGGCAGGTCTGTGGTGCGGTGGTGCTGAAGTTTGATTTGCAGTCGGAGCTGGCCTCTATTTTTGCCGCCCTGCAGGCCCGCAACACGCTGCTCGTGTTGCTCGATGCCCAAGCCCGCGTGGTGGCCAGCAGCGCACCCGCGCGGCTTGCAGTCGGGGAGGCGCTGCAACTGCCCAAGGGGCAGCTCGCCGGTGCTGGCGCAGCAGATGCACCGGTCCACAGCCTGCGCCACCAGGGCACGGACTACCTGTATGCGCACTGCCCCACACGCGGTTACCAGGGCTATGGCGGACCGGGCTGGACCGCGCTGGCCCTGGTCGCGCTGGACGATGCCTTTGACAGCGTGGCGCCCGGCGCCGCTGGTGGGAGCCCGGCCCAGGCAGCCTCCACGCAGGAACAGGCGCTGGCTGACATCGAGCTGGACAACCCGCAGCTGCAACACATCATTGCGCGCGCCCGCAGCATCGAGGAGGACCTGAGCCGCGTCATCTGGAATGGCAAGCTGACCGAATCCTGTGCCGTGGCCGGCTCTGCCCTGAGCCCGGTGTTTGCCGAAATCGGGCGCACCAGCAAGCAGACCATTGCCGTTTTTGACGCAGCCATTGCCGAGCTCAAGGCCCTGCTGATGGCCGGGCGGCGCTCCGAATTGGCCGCGCACGCGCGCTTGGGCGTCGACATCATGGACCGCAATCTGTACGAGCGCGCCAACGACTGCCGCTGGTGGGCCCTGTCCGAAGAGTTGGCCGCGTTGCTGCAGCAGATGCAACTGGCACCCGCCTCTACAACCGACACCGCCGAGTCCGCCGCACCCGAACGGGCCGCCGCCATCCTGGCCCACCTCAACAGCCTCTACACGGTGTACCGGCGCGTGGCTCTGTTTGACCGCCAGGGCCGCATCCTGGCGGTCTCCCGGGACCCCCACAGCCTGGCGTCTGATTCCGCCATACCGGCAGCACTTCTGCAACGCACCCTGGCCCTGCAGGGCAGCCAGGCCTATGCGGTCTCCGACATGCTGCCGCATGCCCTGGCCGATGGTGCTGCCACCTACCTCTTCTGTGCACCCATACGCCAGAGCGGCGCGCGCCAGTGCCTGGGCGGCATCGCCCTGGCCTTTGATTGCGCCAATGAACTCCGGGCCATGTTGCAAGACGCCTTGCCCCCCGGCGGCGGCACGCTGGGCTTTTTTGTCGACCAGGACGGCCGCGTGCTGTCGAGCACGCAGGCCAGTGTGGCGGTGGGCGAGCGCCCGGCCTTCGTGGCCGAACTCCTGGCCAGCACGGCCCCCCAGGGCCACGCTGGCCAGGCGGTGGGCGCCTCGGCCGGCCTGATGTGCCAATGGCAGGGCCGCAGCTACATGGCCGGCATGGCCCGCAGCAGCGGCTACCGCGAATTCAAGACCAGCGATGGTTACCGCTCGCTGGTGCACTCGGTGCTGCTGACGGCGGTGGACCTGAGCCCGCCGCTGGCGGCGGCGCTGGCGCTACCGCAGCGCCTGAGCGACAGCGGCGCGCTGGCCAGCTACTTTGGTGTGGTGCAGTGTGGCCGTTTGCTGTTCGGCCTTGGCAGCGAACACGTTATCGAAGCGGTGGCCGCCACCCACCTGACGGCCGCGCCGGTGGCATCGGATTCGGTCGGCATGTTGACCTACCTGCAGGACGGCCGCAGCACCCTGCTGGCGGTGTACGACGCCTGCCTGCTCACCGGCCAACAAGCCATTGCCGAGCCCAACCAGGCCGTGGCCATCGTGGTGCGCCGTGCCGACCAGACCATCGCCCTGCTGGTGAGCCGCCTGATTGACGTGATTGCCAGCGACCCGGTGCGCGAGCCGCCTGGTGGCCTCAACCCGCAGGCACCCTGGATCAGCGGCTACATCCACGACAGCCAGGCCAGCAGCGAGCCGGTGTTCACGCTGGACCCGGGCGCGCTGGCGGTGGTGTAGCGTTCAGCCCTTGCGCGCAATCAGCGCCAGCCAGACGCGCCACACCGATTCAATCTCCTGCAGCTGCACCAGCAGCTCTTCGCGGCCCAGCTCCAGCCAGTGCAGCGCGTGTGCACACTCCGCCTGGTCGATGGCAACATCCGAGCCCTCGTGGGCCAGCACATCGGCCAGCAGCCAGGCGCTGTGGGCCAGTTGCGCGCGCTGGGCCAAGGTGGTGTCAGACAGTGCTGCGCCGTCCATGGTTTCGTAACGCCCGAAGGGCCGGGCGTATTCGATCGGTATGCCCCAGTGCTCCATCATGGCCACCGAGAGTTGCAGGTGGTCGGTCTGGGTAATGGCCTGCTCGCGCTTTTGCAGCTCGGCGCGCCCAATGTCCAGCACCACCAGGTTGGAGTACTCCGCTGGAAAGGCGGTGGCCAGCGCCAGGCAGCCGATTTGCGCCAGCAGACCCACGGTGAACAGGTCGCCGGCCACACCGAGTTTGCGCAGCGAGCCGAACGTGCGGCTGGCCGCCGCCATCAGCAGCGAGCGGTTCCAGAAACCGGCGTAATCGAAGTTCAGGCAGGCACCGGCGCCGTGCTGGTCTATCAGGGAAAAGGCCAGCGCCACCTGGCTCACCCGCAGCAAGCCCATGCGGCCCACCGCCTCTTCCACCGAGGCCACATTGCGCCCGCCCAGCGAGGCCGCGTTGGCCAGGGCCAGCAGGCGCCCGCTCAGGGCCGGATCGGTCTGCACCAGGTTGGCGATCTCGTCCAGATTGGCATCATCGCGGCGGCAGGCCTGTGTCAGGGCCAGGGCCACGCCCTTGGGTGAGGGCAGGCGATCAATGACATCGGCAGACAGACCTGTGTGCAACATAAAAATTCATTCACTCCAAAAGAGGGGGCAAGGGCAAGGGTTTGCCAAACAGATAGCCCTGGAACTCGCGGCAGCCCATCTCGGCCAGCACCTTGCGCTGGCCTTCCAGTTCCACGCCTTCGGCGATCACCGACAGCCCCAGGCTTTTGGCCAGCTGCAAAATGGTTTTGACAATCGCCGCGTCCACCGGATCGGTCAGCAGCTCGCGCACAAAGGACTGGTCAATCTTGAGCTGGCTCAGCGGCAACTTCTTCAGGTAACTTAAGGACGAGTAGCCGGTACCAAAGTCATCCAGCGAGAAGCGAATCCCCAGCGCGGTGAGCTCATGCAGCTTCTCGCGCGTCTTCTCTATATCGGTGAGCAGCATGCTTTCTGTAATTTCCAGCTTCAGCAAATGGGCCGGTGCACCGCTGCTATGGAGCAGGCGCTTGATGCTGTCCACCAGCTCGGGCTGCGCCAGCTGGCGCGCACTCAGGTTCACGGCAAGGGTGAGCTGGGCCTGGGTGGCCTGGCGCTGGAAGGCCAGCAACTGCTGGCAGGCGGTGGCCATGACCCACTCGCCCATGGGCACGATCAGGCCGGTCTGCTCGGCCACGGCAATGAAAACGTTGGGGCCGACCAGGCCCAGCTCGGGATGCTGCCAGCGCACCAGCGCCTCGTAGCCTATGACCTGGCGCTGCAGATCCACAATTGGCTGGTAAAACAGGCGCAGCTGGTTCTCGCTGATGGCCAGACCGAGCGCTTTTTCCAGCTGGCTCAGGTGCGTCACCTGGGCTTCGATCACCGGGTCAAAAAAGCGCGTCACATGGCGCCCGTCCTGCTTGGCCTGGCGCAGTGCCATCTCCGCGCGCTTGAAAATTTCTTCCACCGAAGCATCCGCCCCGTGGAACAGACTGATGCCCAGGCTGCAGCTCAAACCCACCGGGCGCGCCGGCGTGCCAAAGGGCGCGGCCAGCGCCGCCGATATTTTTTTCACAATGGTCTGGGCATTTTGGGCGGCCTGCTCGCTGCCCTGGCCCAGCGCCGTGGCCAGCACCACAAACACATCGCCGCCCAGGCGGGCCACGCTGTCGTACTCGCGCATGCAGGCGAGCAGGCGCGCGCCTACTTCCTTGAGCAGCTGGTCGGCCTGCGCGTGGCCCAGCGCATGGTTCAGGCCCTTGAAGTTGTCGATATCGACAAACAGCAGGGCACCGTTTTCCAGGGTGCGCGAGCTGGCCAGGCGCGCCGAGTGCAAGCGCTCCAGCAACAGGCGCCGGTTGGCTAGGCCGGTGAGCTGGTCGTTCAGGGCCAGGCTGGCAATGGTGGCCTCGGCCGTCTTGTGCAGCGAGATGTCGCGCCCCACGCCGCGGTAGCCGCGGAACACGCCAGCAGCGTCCAGCACCGGTACCCCGCTCAGGCTGATCCACAGGCGAGTGCCATCGGCCTCAGGCAGGTCCAGCTCCAGGTTGAAAAAAGGTTCGTGGGCGTAGAGCAGGCGCACATGCTTTTGCCAGTCGGCCCGGGCCATGTTCTGGGCCGGGATGTCGGACCAGTGCTTGCCGGCCAGCCTGCTGCAGACCTGGCTGGCCACACCGGGCTCGCTGGCCACCGGCAAAAAGCGCAGCGAGGCGTCCTGCTCCCAATGCCACTGCGCCGTCGGGTCCAGCCGCATCAGGTCCATGGATGCGGGGCAGCGATGCGCTTGGTGGATACATCGAACATGGTCGTGCGGGTCAGTCTTGTTACGGCCATTGGACAATGCTTTGTCCGAGTGGATGCACGCTCAAGATGTAACAGTTGGTAAGTCGCCGGCTGCGGGCTGCAGGATGGTGGGCAAGGCCTGGGGCAGCAGCTGTGCAAAGTCCAGGCTGTAGTGCAGGCCACGGCTCTCGTGGCGGCCTTGTGCCGAGCGCACGATCAGGTCGGCCACCTGCAGCAGGTTGCGCAGTTCCAGCAGGTCGCGCGAGACATGGAAGTGGGCGTAGTACTCGTGGATTTCCGAGTTCAGCAGGGCGATGCGGTGGGCCGCGCGCTCCAGCCGTTTATTGGTGCGCACAATGCCGACGTAGTCCCACATGAAGCGGCGCAGCTCGTCCCAGTTGTGCGAGATCACCACCGCCTCGTTGGCGTTATCCACCTGGCTGTCGTCCCAATGCGGCAGCTGCGGCGGTGTGGGCAAGGCGGTATCGGCAATCGCCTGCGCGGCGGACTTGGCAAACACCATGCACTCCACCAGCGAGTTGCTGGCCAGGCGGTTGGCGCCGTGCAGGCCGGTGCAGGCGGTTTCGCCAATCGCGTAGAGGCCCACCAGGTCGGTGCGCCCGGCCAGGTCGGTGATGACGCCGCCGCAGGTGTAGTGGGCCGCCGGCACCACCGGAATGCCCTGCGTGGTGATGTCGATGCCGAGCTCGGCACAGCGTTTCAGGATGTTGGGAAAGTGCTCTTGCAGAAAGGCCGGGCTCTTGTGCGTGATGTCCAAATACACACAGTCCAGGCCGTGCTTTTTCATCTCGTAATCGATGGCGCGCGCCACCACATCGCGCGGCGCCAATTCGGCGCGCGCATCGTGCTCCGGCATGAAACGGGTGCCGTCGGGCAGGCGCAGAATGCCGCCTTCGCCGCGCACCGCTTCGCTGATCAAAAAGGACTTGGCATGCGGGTGGTACAGGCAGGTCGGGTGGAACTGGATGAACTCCATGTTCTGCACCCGGCAACCGGCGCGCCAGGCGCTGGCAATGCCGTCGCCGGTGGCGGTGTCAGGGTTGGTGGTGTACAGATAGACCTTGCCGGCACCGCCCGTGGCCAGCACGGTGTGGGCGGCGCTGAAGGTGTCCACGCTGTCGCTGGCGCCGTTCAGGGCGTACAGGCCCACGCACTGCTGGCCCGGCAGACCGAGCTTCTGGTGGGTCACCAGGTCGACCAGGGTGTGGTGGTTGAAGACCGTGATGTTGCTGGCCGCCAGCACTTTTTTCATCAGGGTTTGCTGCACCGCCCAGCCGGTGGCATCGGTCACATGCACGATGCGCCGCTCGCTGTGGCCGCCCTCGCGCGTCAGGTGCAGCACGCCGTCTTCCTCGGTAAAGGGCACGCCCAGGTCGATCAGCCAGCGGATCGCCAGCGGTGCGTTCTCCACCACAAACTGGGTGGCGGCCAGGTCGCACAGGCCGGCACCGGCCACCAGCGTGTCGCTGACATGGGCATCGAAGCTGTCGTTGTCGGCCATGACGGCGGCAATGCCGCCCTGGGCCCAGGCGCTGGCGCCTTCGCTCAGGGCGCCCTTGGTCAAAAGGCCTATGCGCAGATGGTTGGGCAGGCGCAGGGCGGCGCTTAAGCCCGCCAGGCCGCTGCCGACGACCAGTACGTCAAACGAATGCTGTTGCATGAAAACCTCGGGATGGTGCGGAGTAGGGCTGCAAGGGCGGAGGGTGTGCGGGGGTGCAGTGTCGTGTCGGGTGGCGCGGCCGGGCCGCGGCTAGGCTGCGCCGATGTTGGGCACCAGGCCACTGGCGGCGCTGGCCTTGGCAGCGGTGAACGCCAGCATGCGGTCTATCGGCAGGCGCGCACGGGCACCCAGCGCGGCATCTACCTCAATCCGGTTGGCACCCGACTCCAGCACCGCTGCCAGACCCTGCAGGCTGTTCATGGCCATCCAGGGGCAGTGCGCGCAGCTCTTGCAGGTGGCGCTATTGCCCGCGGTGGGCGCTTCAATAAACGTCTTGCTCGGATTGAGCGTGCGCAGCTTGTGCATCAGGCCGTTGTCGGTGGCCACGATAAAGGTCTGGGCGTCCATCTCGCGCGCCGCTTTCAGAATGCCCGAGGTCGAGCCAATCGCATCGGCCAGGGCCAGGATGGCAGCGGGGCTCTCCGGGTGCGCCAGGATCTTGGCGCCGGGGTGCTCGGCCTTCAGGGCGTCCAGCTCAAAGGCCTTGAACTCGTCGTGCACGATGCAGCTGCCGTTCCACATCACCATGTCGGCACCGGTCTCGCGCTGGATGTAGGCGCCCAGGTGCCGGTCCGGTGCCCAGAGGATTTTTTTGCCCTGGCTCTTCAGGTGGCTGACTACGTCGAGGGCACAGCCGGAGGTCACCATCCAGTCGGCGCGCGCCTTGACGGCGGCGCTGGTGTTGGCATAGACCACCACGGTGCGGTCCGGGTGCTGGTCGCAAAAGGCGCTGAAGGCGTCTGTGGGGCAACCCAGGTCCAGCGAGCAGGTGGCTTCCAGCTCGGGCACGATGATGGTCTTGTGCGGCGACAGAATCTTGGCCGTTTCGCCCATGAAGCGCACCCCGGCCACCACCAGAGTTTGTGCCGCATGGTCACGGCCAAAGCGGGCCATCTCCAGCGAGTCGCTGACCAGGCCACCGGTGGCCTCGGCCAGGTCCTGCAGGTCCGGATGCACATAGTAGTGGGCAACCAGCACGGCGTTTTTCTGCTGCAGCAACGCGCCAATGTGCTCCTTCAGGGCAGCGCGCTCGGCCGCAGAGGGCTCCACCGGCACGCGGGCCCAGGCGTGTTGCACGCTGTTGGCAGCGCCTACGCGCGAGAAGTCCGGCAGCTCGTATTCCACCCGCACCGAGGGCAGCGTGGCAGTGTTGGCAGAGGCGGTCATGGTGTGTTGAAGACGACTTTAAAGGGATTCAAAACGCATGGAGAAATCGGTCGCCTTGACATCCTTGGTCAGCGCCCCGATGGAGATGCGGTCCACCCCGGTCTCAGCAAGGGTGCGCAGGCCTTCCAGCGTCACTCCGCCGGAGATTTCCAGGATCGCAGCACCTATGCTGCGCGGGCTGCCGAGCTGCTGGTTCAGGGCCACGGCGGCGCGCAGGGTGGGCAGGTCCATATTGTCCAGCAGCACCATGCGGGCACCGTGCAGCAGGGCTTCCTGCAATTGCGCCAGGGTTTCCACTTCGATTTCCACAAACGAGGCGCTGGCCGCATAGGCCTGGGCCTGGGCCAGCACCTGCGGGATGCCACCGGCCGCGGCGATATGGTTTTCCTTGATCAGGATGGCGTCATACAGGCCGATGCGGAGGTTCACCCCGCCGCCCATGCGCACCGCGTATTTCTGTGCCAGGCGCAGGCCCGGCAGGGTCTTGCGGGTGTCCACAATTTGCGCCCGGGTGCCGGCCACGGCCGCCACATACTGGGCCGTCTTGCTGGCCACGCCGCTGAGCAGCTGCAGAAAATTCAGCGCCGTGCGTTCGGCCGAAAGCAGGGCGCGGGCCGAGCCCTGGATCTCCAGCACGGTCTGGTTTTCGGCGCAGCGCTGACCCTCTTGCACATGCCAGGTCAGCTGCACCTGCGGGTCCAGCGCCGTGAGGGCGGCCGTGACCCAGGGCGCGCCACAGAGCACGGCGCTTTCGCGCGCCAGGATGCGCGCGCGGGCGCTGCGGCCGGGGTCTATCAGGCCAGCGGTCAGGTCCCCATCCCCGAGGTCTTCCGCCAGTGCCACGGCCACACCCTGGCGGGCCATGGCGGCCACGTCCTCAGAGTCCAACGTCTTCGGAAAATTCTTCATAGGCGCGCAGCATAACGCCAATGCCGCGGCTTTCTGGCCACCTGGGCTTTATTTGCGGCAGCGCACCGGGCTGCCCACGGGTCGGTTTACATGGCGGTGCGGGGCACCAGTGCAATCGCTTTCCAGTCCAGGTCATGCTCCCAGCGCAGCATCCAGGCCGCCAGCTGGCACACCGGCATGGGCCGCGCAATGCCGTATCCCTGCGCCATCTCGCAGCCCAGGTCCAGCAGGGCGCGGGCATGCTCCAGGGTCTCCACCCCTTCGGCGACGACATTGCGTTTGAGCTGGCGCATGATCCACAGAATGCCGTCCAGGATGGACACGTTGTCCTTGTCAATCACCATGTCGCGCACAAAGCTCTGGTCGATTTTCACCGTCGGTATGGGCAGGCGCATCAGGTAGGTGAGCGAGGAGTAGCCGGTGCCAAAGTCGTCCAGGGCAAAGCCCACGTGCAGCGCCTCGCACTGCTTGATAAAGCGCACCACCTGCTCCACGTCCTCCAGCGCGCTGGTCTCCAGGATTTCCAGCTGCAGGCTGTGCGGTTGCAGGTCTGGAAATTGGGCCATGATGGCCGTCAGCCGCTCCAGAAAGTCGGCTTGCTGGATTTGCATGGCGCTGACATTCACGCTGATGGAGAGTGCGATGTCCTGGCTCTGCCAGTCGCTGAGCTGCTGCAGGGCCTGGTGGATCACCCACTCGCCGACCTCAATGGAGAGCCGGTGGTTTTCGATCACCGGCAAAAATTCCGAGGGCGGCAGCAGCCCGTCCTGCGGGTGCTCCCAGTGGATCAGGGCCTCTGCCCCCAGCACCTGGCGGCTGCGCATATTCACCTTGGGCTGGTAGTGCAGCACGAACTCACCGTTTTTCAAGGCGCTGCGGATGCGCTCCAGGCTGGCATGGTGGCCGCGCACGGTGCGGTCGTTTTCGGCATCGAAGACATGGTAGCGGTTCTTGCCGGCCAGCTTGGCCTGGTACATGGCCTGGTCGGCCTGGCGCAGCAGCTGGTCAGCGTCCACCTCTTCGGCCTGCGGGTAAAAGGTCACTCCCAGGCTGGCCGAAACCTGCAGCTTCAGGCTGCCTATGGGCAGCACCTGCGATGACACATGGAGCAGGCGCTTCAACATCGGTGCGCTGGCCTCGGCGCTGGCCAGGTCCAGGTACACCGCCACAAATTCGTCACCGCCCAGGCGGGCCAGGGTATCGCCCTCGCGCAGGCCCTCTTTCATGCGGTTGGCCAGGGCGCGCAGCAGCAGGTCGCCGGTGGCATGGCCATGGGTGTCGTTGACGGCCTTGAAACCATCCAGGTCCAGAAACACCACGGCCAGGGTGTTGCCGCGCCGGCGTGCCAGGGTCATGGCCTGGTGCAGCCGGTCGCCCAGCAGCGGGCGGTTGGCCAGGCCGGTGAGCTGGTCGGTATAGGCCAGGCGTTCGATCAGCTGGGCCGCCTGCTTGCGTTCGCTGATGTCGCGAAACAGCAGTTGGTAGAGGTTTTGGCCGTTGAGCAGGGTGACGTATTTGACCGAGGCCTCCACATGCAGCTGGCGCCCGCTGCGGGTGTGAAACACCGACTCGAAATCGCTGCGGCCAGTGGCGGCAATCATCTGCCGCTGGGACTCGATCATGGCCTCGTCGTGCAGGGATTCAATGTCGTGGATGCGCATCCGGCCCAGCTCCTCGCCACTCCAGCCCAGCAGCCGCTCGGCCTCGCTGTTGTGGCCTATGACGTTCAGATTGTGGTCGGCCAGCAAGTAGCCATCGGGCAACTGCTCAAACAAGGCCTGATAGCGTTGCTGCGATACCGCCGTTTCCAGCGCGGCCTGCTTGCGTGCGCTGATGTCCTGGACCACGGAAATCACATAGTCCGCCAGCCCCTCTTCGGTGAACACCACCGAGCCCTGGATGGCCACCCACAGGGTGTTGCCGCTTTTGTGGATGTAGCGTTTTTCCATTTCATACGAAGGCATTTCACCGGCGCGCATGTGGGCCATC
>JAYVNF010000137.1:0-6022 GCA_043758575.1 Rhodoferax sp. | reverse complement strand
CACAAAAGCGATCAAACCCACCAGCGCCACAACGCCGAGGGCGATGACCTCGCCGGAATGAAACCAATCCAGCTCCTTGCCTTTGTCCAGCATGATTTGCAGGGTGCTCACTGCCAGCACCAGCAGGGCCAGGCCGACGCTGTCAATCGGTAGCTTGCGGATTTGCGTTTCGCGCTTGCGAAACAGCGTCCAGGTGGCCGCCGCTGCGGCAATGCCTACAGGGATGTTGATGAAAAAGATCCAGCCCCAGTGCATATGGTCGGTAATCCAGCCGCCCAGCACTGGCCCCATCACTGGCGCGACCAAGGTGGTCATGGCCCATAGCGCCATGGCCATGCCGGCCAGCGCCGGTGGGTAGCTGGACAGCAATAAGGTTTGCGCCAGCGGCATCATGGGTCCGGCCACAAAGCCCTGCAGGGCGCGCATGGCAATCAGCACGCTCATATTCGGTGCCAGGCCACACAGCCAGGATGAAATCACAAACAGCAGCACGCTGGCTGTGAACAGACGCACCTGGCCAAAGCGTTGCGACAGCCAGCCGGTCAGCGGCAGGGCGATGGCATTGGCCACGCCAAAGCTGGTGATGACCCAGGTGCCCTGGTTGGGGCTGACGCCCAGGTCACCGGCAATGGCCGGCAGCGACACGTTGGCGATGGACGAGTCCAGCACGTTCATGAAGGTGGCCGCCGAGAGCGCAATCGTGCCCCACATGCGGGCAGAGCCTTGTAGCGGCGGGTGAGGGGTGTAAACAGGTGCTGTTGCCATGAAGGATGTGCCGGTGTGTGGGTGGCGTGGCCGCGCTTACTTGCTGCCCTTGCCAGCGTTGGCTGCAATGATTTTTTGTGCGGCTTCGGTGGCACCCTTGTCCATGTCGGCGTAGACCGTGGTCTGCACGGCAGACGTGGGGTGGGGCGCTTCCGACAGGGACTTGCCGCTCTGGTCGCTGATGTCCACCGAGGCTTCCATGGACAGGCCCACGCGCAGCGGGTTGCTCACCAGTTGCTGCGCATCCAGCGCAATGCGCACCGGCACGCGCTGCACCACCTTGATCCAGTTGCCAGTGGCGTTTTGCGCCGGCAGCAAGGCAAAGGCCGCGCCCGTTCCAGCTCCCATGCCTACCACCGTGCCCTTGTATTCCATGCGCGTGCCGTAGACGTCGGCCGTGAGTTTCACGGGCTGGCCGATGCGGATGTTGCGCAGCTGCACTTCCTTGAAGTTGGCATCCACCCAGAGCTGGTTCAGCGGGATCAGCGACATCAGCGGTGCGCCAGCCGGCACGCGCTGGCCCAGCTGCACGGTGCGCTTGGCAACATAGCCGTCCACCGGCGCAGGCAAGGCCGCACGGTGCACCGCCAGATAGGCCTCACGCAGCTTGGCCGCAGCGGCCAGCACGCTGGGGTGGGATTCGATGCGCGTGCCGTCGGTCAGGGTCTGGTTGCTGCTCAGCTGTTCGCGCGCGGCGGTCACGCCAGCCTGTGCTGCGGCCAGCGCATTTTGTGCGGCTGCCACCTGCGACTGGGCGTGGCCCAACTCTTCCTTGGAGACCGCACCATTGCCGACCAAAGATTGGCGGCGGTTCAAGTCATCGGTGGCACGCGCCAGGTCGGTGCGGGCGCGCGTGATGTCGGACTCGCGCACCGCCACCTGGGCACCCAGGGTACTGTTGTTGGCATACAGGGTGCGCACCTGGCGCACGGCCTGCGCCAGGTTGGCCTCGGCCTGGTCCAGCGCCACCTTGGCATCGGCCGGGTCAAGCTGCACCAGGGCCTGGCCGGCTTTTACGAAGTCGGTGTCATCGGCAAAGATGGCGGTGACGGTGCCGCCCACTTGCGGCGTGATTTGCACCACATTGCCCTGCACGTAAGCGTTGTCGGTGGCCTCTTCGTGGCGGCCCAGGTACCACTCGTAGCCGCCATAGGCCAGGCCCAGGAGGACTATCAGGGCTACGCCCTTGAGGGCTTTGGCACGCTTGCTGTTGGGGGCTGCGGGTGGGGGTGTCACGGAGGTGTTGGCTTCGGTCATGGTGTGTTTACTTTTGGGAAATAGGGGGAAGGCAAGGTCTTGAGTGGTCGAGCTTCAGGAGTGAGCGTCAGCTGCTACAGGTCGCCGCCAATGGCGTGCAGGATTTGCACCTGCGTGTCCAGCGCACGGGCGGCCAGGTCCACACCCTGGCGGCGTTGCGCCAGCACCGGGGCTTCGGCGCTGAGCACGCTCAAATAGGTGGACAGGCCGGCCTTGTAGCGCTCTTGCGCAATCGCATAGGCGTTCTCGGCGGCAGTTTGGGCCGCAGTCTGCTCGGCTTGTTGGCGGCGCACGGCTTGCGCCGAGGTGATGCGGTCGGCGACCTCGTGAACGGCGTCCAGCACCTGGGCGTTGTAGCTCTCTATGGCCGCGTCCAGATCGGCCGTCTTGCCACGCAAATTGGCGCGCAGACGGCCGCTGTCAAACAGCGGCAGGCGTATGGCCGGGCCCACGCCCCATTGCTCGCTGTCGCTCTTGAGGAGTTTGTCGAAACCAATGCTGGAGAGGCCGGCAAAGGCCACCAAGTTGATGTTGGGATAGAACTGCGCCTTGGAGGCGGCGACGTCTTTGAGCGCAGCCTCCACGCGCCAGCGCGCTGCGGCAATGTCAGAGCGCCGGCCCAGCAGGTCCAGCGGCATGGTCTGGGCCACTGTCACACCAGCCACGCTGGCCAGGGCCGGCAGGTCCAGTTTCAGGGCCGACACCGGCTGGGCCGTCAAGGCCGCCAGGGCGTTCAGGGCCAGACCTTTTTGCTCTTCTAGTATTTCGATTTGCAGCTTGGCGTCCGGCAGGCCGCTGGCGGCTTGCTGCAATTCCAGCTGCGTGTCTAGGCCGGCATTGAGCCGATCGCGCACCAGGCCCTGGGTTTGCTCGCGCTGCGCCAGGGTTTGGCGGGCCAGCTCGGTCTGGGCTTGCAGGCGAACCAGCTGGTAGTAGCTGCGCGTCACATTGGCGGCCAGCAGGCCACGCGCGGCGCGTATGTCGGCTTCGCTGGCCTTGGCCTGGCCCAGGGTGGCGTCCAGCGCGGCCTGGTTCTTGCCAAAAAAGTCCAGCTCCCAGCTGGCCGTGGCCTGCAGGCTGCCGCTGTCCAGCACCGAGCCGCCTATGGGGGGTGGATAGATGTTGTTGGCCGAATAGAGCTGGCGCGTCAGGTCCAGTGCGCCGTTGAGCTGCGGGCCGTCCGCTGCCGATGCCGTGGCGCTGCTGGCCATGGAACGGGCCAGGCGCGCCTGGGCGACTTTCAGGCTGGGGTTGTTGAGGAGGGCGGTGTTCACCAGTGCATTGAGTTGGGTATCGCCAAAACGCTGCCACCAATCACTGTCGGTCGCGGTGCGTTCGGCGTCCTTGCTGGCGTCCAGATTGGTCAGGCCCAGGCCGCTGGCGTCCAGCGCTTTGGCACTGGGTTCTATGTCTGAAAAATTGGCACAGGCCGCAAGGGATGCCAGCGCGATGCTGCTGAGCAACAAGCGTGCGCTGCGGGGGGTGAAGAGGGAGTTAAGGTGCCGCATCGGGTTCTGTCTGGTTGGAAGTGGTGGCTGGGGCCTTGCTGGCAATGGACTGGGCGTTGTTCAGGATGCGTTGCAAATAGCCGCGCAAGGTCTGGAATTCGTCGACGGTGAAGCCGGCCAAGTGGGCGTTTTGCACGCCGCTCAGAATTTCGGGAATTTCGCTGGCCGCTTGGGTGCCGGCCGCCGTGAGTTCAATCTGGACCACACGCCGGTCGGTCTCAGAACGCACGCGCTTGCACAGGCCCTTGGCTTCCAGACGGTCCAGCAAACGCGTCATGGCGCCGGCATCCAGGTTGCAGTCGCGCGCCAGCTCGGCCACGGTGGAGGCCTGGCCAAAGTGAATCTTGAAGAGGGGCACCCACTGGGCGCTGGTGAGGTCGGTGTGGGCCAAATGGCGTTCGATGTCCTGCGACACCAGGCCAATGATTTTCTTCATCAGGTAGCCCACGCTGCCTTCGGGTCGGTAGCTTTCTGCGCGGTAGAAAACGTTGGATGCTGGTTGATCGCTCATGCCCGCATTATTGCATGCCTAGGCAAACATTGCCTGGGCTGTAAATGACATGGCATGGACTTGTGTAGGGTCTTTAGGGGACTTTTTCAGAGCGCAAATGTCGGCCGTGTGCAGCGCAGTGCAATGCCGTACAGCGCCAGGCAGCGCCGTTATGTACCACCATTCAGGTGGCTATCCGGCCAGTGTTGGCGTCGAGGCGGTTTTTTTCAGCGAGGCCAGCTTGAGCCCCAGGATGCTGAGCGCCAGCACCAGGGTCAGGGCGTTGGCGATGATGACGGGCCAGGCACCCGTCATCACGCCGTAGACCAGCCACAGGCCGACCCCGAAGGTGAAAAACGAGTACATGCCCAGAGAGATTCCAGACACATCACGCGAGCGGTAGCTTTGCAGCACCTGTGGCACAAACGACAGAGTGGTGGAGACCGCTGCGATAAAGCCAATGGAGGTTGAGTCAAACATGCCTCGAGTGTAGCGGGACATGCAAGGGTTTACCCGTATATCTCTCAGGTGTATCCGGATTTCTTTCGAATTCCGGATGCGTCGTCAGCTTTATTTCAGGATGTCCCCAATGCACAGGTATTTGACTTCCACATAGTCATCCATGCCAAAGTGCGAACCCTCGCGGCCCAGGCCCGATTGCTTGACGCCGCCAAAGGGCACGTGCTCGGTCGCCAGAATACCCACGTTGATGCCCACCATGCCGTATTCCAGCGCCTCACCCACGCGGTGGATGCGGCCGATGTCGCGGCTGTAGAAGTAGCTGGCCAGACCAAACTCGGTGTTGTTGGCGGCATCGATGGCTTCCTGCTCGGTCTTGAATTTGAATACCGGGGCAAAAGGGCCAAAGGTTTCTTCCCTTGCACACAGCATGTCAGCGGTGGCGCCAGAGACCACCGTGGGCTCAAAGTACTGGCCGGTCAGAGCGTTGCCACCGGTTTCCACCTTGCCGCCCCTGGCAATGGCGTCGGCCACATGGCGCTTCACTTTTTCAATCGCTGCGTCTTCGATCAGCGGGCCCTGCATCACGCCGTCTTCAAAGCCATTGCCGACCTTCATTGTTTTGACCTTGGCGGTGAACTTGGCAACAAAGGCGTCGTAGACACCTTCTTGCACATAGAAGCGGTTGGCGCAGACGCAGGTCTGGCCGGCATTGCGGTACTTGCTGGCCAGCGCGCCTTCCACGGCCGAGTCGATATCGGCGTCGTCAAAGACGATGAAGGGCGCGTTGCCGCCCAGTTCCAACGATAGCTTTTTCACGGTGTCGGCGCACTGCTTGATCAGGATGCGGCCGACTTCGGTGGAGCCGGTAAAGCTCAGGTGGCGCACCACATCGCTGGCGCAGATCACCTTGCCCACGGCAATTGAGTTGTCGCTGTCGGCGCTGATCATGTTCAGGACGCCGGCCGGGATGCCTGCGCGCATGGCCAGCTCGGCTGCGGCCAGGGCCGTCAAAGGTGTGAGCTCGGCCGGCTTGATGATCACGGTGCAGCCTGCCGCCAGGGCCGGCGCCACCTTGCGCGTGATCATGGCCAGTGGAAAGTTCCAGGGCGTGATGGCGGCGCACACGCCTATGGGCTGCTTGATCACCATCAGGCGGCGGTTGTTGTCGAACTGGGGCAGGGTCTCGCCGTTGACGCGCTTGGCCTCTTCGGCAAACCATTCCACAAAGCTGGCGCCATAGGCCACTTCGCCCTTGGCCTCCCCAAAGGGCTTGCCCTGCTCGGCGGTCATGATGCGGCCCAGGTCGTCCTGGTTGGCCATCAAGAGGTCAAACCACTTGCGCAGGATGATGCTGCGCTCCTTGGCGGTCTTGGCCTTCCAGGCTGGCCAGGCGGCGTTGGCGGCGGCTATTGCCGCCTCGGCATCTGCCGGCCCTAAGTTGGCCACGTCGGCCAGCTTGTGGCCGTTGGAAGGGTCCAGCACGTCAAAGCGCGTGCTGCCCTGGACCCACTGGCCGTTGATCAGGGAGTCGGTCTTGAAC
>JAYVNF010000136.1:0-1863 GCA_043758575.1 Rhodoferax sp. | reverse complement strand
CTGTTTGACCCGCGCTACTTTTTGTACCTGGAAGAAGTGGACCATTGCCTGGCCGCCAAGAAGGCCGGTTGGGACGTGGTGTTTTATCCGCACACCACAGTCATCCACCTGGGCGGCGAGAGCGCGAAGTCCGACGGCACCATCAGTGCCGGCGGACGCCAGCTGGAAGCCTTGCAGGCCGAGAGCTCACTGCTGTATTTCCGCAAGAACCATGGGCTGCTGGGTGCCTGGGCCAGCTTGCTGCTGACCAGCCTGGCCAACCTCCTGACGGTCTGCAAACGCCTGCTCAAGGGCACGCGTCCGCTTGGCGCGGCCGAGGTCTGGCAGCGCACGGCCCTGTACTGGTCTTTGTGGCTGCGCACGCGCTGGGGCACACAGCCCACGCGTTGATTGCAGGCAGCACTGTGACCTTGCTGTGGCGTTTTATGAAGGGGCTGGCCTACCTGGCTGTGCTGGCGGCACTGGCCGTGCACCTCGGCTTTGTGGCGCTGCAAAATCTGGGTGGCATGCCGGTGTGGCTGGGGGAGTTGACGCGCTTCTTGCCGTTCTATTGGTTGCTGGGCTTGCTGTGCGCGGCACTGGCCTTGTCCCTGCTGTTGCGCCCGCTGTGGCGGGTGCTGGCCGTGTGCAATCTGGCCCTGTTTGCCTTTGGCACGCTGGACTTCCATTGGAATGCCACCAAGACCCAGAGCGCTGCCGGCACACCGGTGCGGGTGCTGACCTACAACATGAAGGCGCTCAATGTCTGGATGACGCGGGCCGGCTTTGCCGGCATAGAGCGCGAGATACAGAACTACGCACCCGACATCGTGGCCTTCCAGGATGCCCAATGGTGGTTGACGCGCGACGATGAATGGACCAACACACCTACCGCCATCGCGCGGCCGATTGCGGGCCTGCCGCATGTGGTCGCCTTCGGCCAGTTTGTAGTGGCCAGCCGCTTTGCCTTGACGGACTGTGCGGTGGGTAATCTGAGCGGTATTGGCAGCCCGCCCAGCCTGTACCAGCAGTGCAGCGCCAACCAGTACCTGCAGTGCAAGGTGCGTATCGGATCGAACAATGTGCAACTGGTGGCGGTGCACCTGGTGTCGCCACGCGGCGCCCTGATGGCGGCTAGGCACAACTTCCCCCGTGGCTTGCAGGACTGGCAAATCCACGTGGCCGAACGGCTGGCACAGGCCAGCACGCTGCGCGCCGATCTGTCCGCCATGCCCCGGCCGCAGATTGTGATGGGGGACTTCAACACCGCGCAGCAGTCCCCGGTGTTTGCAACGCTGGAGCAGGCCGGGCTGCGCGATGCCTTCGCCGACGCCGGCCATGGCTGGGGCTACACCCACGGCCACGGCCTGAGCCGGGGCCTGGACCTGTACCGCATCGACCACATTCTGGTGAGCCCGGAAGTGGCGGTGCAAAACGCTGCGGTGGGCAGCGTGGAAGAATCGGAGCACAACCCGGTGATGGCGGACCTGGTTTTACCCTGAACCTTTGCCCTGAATTTTCGCGGCCAGATCTACTGTGCCACCGCCGGGCGTAGACGCACAAACGCCCGCTGCAGCCCATTGGCGCCCAGCGTGTGCAGCGTGGTCCACAGCTTCCAGACCAGCACGCCACCCAACAGGGCGCATGCCGTGCCTAGCAGGGGGTAGGCGGCAAGCGGCGTGCGCGCCAGCGCATTCTTGAAGGGAAAACGCGTGAGGTAGATGAACATGGAAGATATGGCCAGGTAGTTGACCCAGGGCGCCACAAAGTTGGGCATGCTCACCGTGGGCACCCACAGCACCAGCATGGCCGCACCGCAGGCGAACAGTAGCTCGGAGCCCATGAGGGGCTGTGCAAACAGCACCAGCGCCACAGCCCCCAGGC